>CAYUBC010000426.1:0-3983 GCA_964442885.1 uncultured bacterium
TACCCGACGGCACCCCCGAAAACCCCGACAGCACCCACCAGCAAGAAGTGTGGACAGGCATTAACTTTGGCCTGGCCGCCTTCTTTGCCCAAATGGGCCACCCAGAACAAGCCCTGGCCATTGCCGAAGCCGTTGTGTGGCAAATCTACGACTACGGCCTCCAGTTCCGTACCCCAGAGGCCATCACCGCTCTGGGTACCTACCGCGCCTGCCACTACATGCGCCCGATGGCTATTTGGGGGTTGTATCAGGTCTTGAGCGAGGCTGAAGGGTAGATCCGCAAAAGAGATAGCTCCCAGGGTTCTAGCCCAAGATCTGGGGATACCAGCAAAAGTTGGGGCAGAACCCTGGGAGCTGGGGAGGGCAGCGGTGTGTAGCTCCCAGGGTTCTAGCCACAGATCTGGGGATAGCAGCAAAGGTTGGGGCAGAACCCTGGGAGCTTGGCAGGGTGGTTGCGTCACCCGACTTACAACGGGGGGGTGCATCGCTGTCGCGGATGCACCCTACGTCCGACGAATTATCCCAAGACCTCGGAGGTCTTCGAGACCTCCGAGGTCTTGGGGCTTACTCCCTATTCCTCAACAGTGACATCGACCGAGCCAGACGGGCCTGGGTTTGCGACATCATTGGCCCCCGCATTCGCATACTTGCCAGTACCAAAAAGGCCATTCCCAGCAGAAAGTTAATGCCGGTAATGATGGCAATGGAGCCCGTCCAACCTATGCCTAACCAGTGAACGAATACAATGCCGAGTATTTGCAGCAAAATCACGCCCGTTGTGATTAAGCCAATGCCAATGCCGAGCATAATAAACCCACCGATGAGCCGGCGTTTTTCGTAGTTGGCTTCCTGGATGGCGATGTCTAAATGCATATCCACCAGCGTGGCGAGAATATTGAGAAATCGCCGGGTATAGCTGGTTAATGTATCGGAAAAGGAGTTGGAATCAGCCACGCTTGCCCCCAAAGCTCAGCCCTAAAATAAAGCCAATTCCCAGGGCTATAAGCAAGCTGGTGCCTAAATTGCTGCGGGCTCTGCGCTCTAATTCTGGCAAAACTTCGGCCTTAAACTCCTGCATGAGCTGTTCGGTACGGGCCTCTAAATCAGTAACTAAGTCATCAATTTTTGAAGACATGACTTCACCCACCCTCGCCTCGTTAGGGGCATCTGTTGAGGCATCTTCAGAGCGGTTAGTTTGAACCAGCCCAACTAACTCATTAACGTAGCGCCTGACCAGGGCATGGGTATGCTCCGTTTGGCTGCTGATGTAATGAATAGCCTGCTCCAGCTTCCCTTCCGTGGCCAGTAGGTCTTCTCTGGTTAACTGAGGCCACTCTTCTAAAATTAGCGGCACTATTTGCTGAAAGGTTTTCTCAAAGGTTTGAGGATCAGAGGAACCGTTTCCATTGGAAGTCATAGTGGCAATGATTAACACAGCGTTGATAGACCACCACTCCCGCAGCAGGAGCAGTCATTGTCATCCTACCGAACTCCCCCAAAAGCTTTGCTATCTTTAGGTAAATTAAAGCTCTGGGTCAGAAGGCGGAGCTGATTTAGGGGCTGACGGCCAACCAGGAAGAATCGGGACTCTGTCTGGAGTCGCCGCTATGCGCTTCCAGGCCGGTTTATTCCCTATAGTCAGTCATGGCCGCTCAGGAACTACAGCTTCACCAGGGTAAACCACCATGTCACAACGCCCCATTTATCTGGATTACCAGGCCACAACGCCCGTCGATCCGCGTGTCCTTGAGGCCATGCTGCCTTTCTTTACCGAGCATTTTGGCAATCCGGCCAGCCTTACCCACGCCTACGGTTGGGAAGCTGAGGCGGCGGTAAGCCAGGCCAGGCAAACCCTGGCTACGGCCATTAACGCCAGCCCTGAAGAAATAGTTTTTACCAGCGGCGCAACGGAGGCCAACAACCTGGCCATTAAAGGCGTCGCGGAAGCCTACTTCGGCCAGGGGCGGCACATCATTACGGTGCAAACTGAGCACAGTGCAGTGCTGGATCCCTGCCGATACCTGGAATCCCTCGGGTTTGAGGTCACCTACCTGCCGGTGCAGCCCAATGGCCTGCTCACGCTCGACAGCCTGGAGCAAGCCCTTCGGGACGATACCATTCTGGTGTCGGTGATGGCGGCGAATAACGAAATTGGAGTGCTGCAACCCCTGGCCGACATTGGTGCCCGGTGCCGAGAGCGGGGGGTGCTGTTCCACACCGACGCGGCCCAGGCGATTGGCAAAATTCCCCTGGATGTGCAGGCTATGTCGATTGATCTGCTCTCCCTCACCGCCCACAAGATCTACGGCCCCAAGGGTATTGGCGCGCTCTACGTGCGGCGGCGCAATCCGCGCGTTACCCTGGCCCCCCAACTCCACGGCGGCGGTCATGAACGGGGGATGCGCTCTGGCACCCTCTACCCGCCTCAGATTGTGGGCTTTGCTAAAGCGGTGGCCATTGGCCTGGAGGAAATGGCTGCCGAAGCTCAGCGCCTGACTCGGTTGCGAGAGGCACTCTGGGCCAAACTGGAGCCCTGCGGAGGCCTTGAGCTGAACGGCCACCCAACCCGACGGCTACCGGGCAATTTGAATATTAGCGTGGCTGGGGTGGATGGGCAGGCGCTGCTGCTGGGGCTGCGATCTCAGGTCGCCCTTTCCTCTGGGGCGGCCTGTAGTAGCGCCAGTACCCGACCCTCCCACGTGCTCAAAGCCCTGGGCCATAGCGACGAACTGGCCTATGCTTCCCTGCGGTTGGGCCTGGGTCGGTTTACCACTGCCGAGCAGGTTGAACAGGTGGCAGCAGCGGTGGTAGACACGGTGACGGCACTACGGCAGGCTAAACCTTTTGCGCCGCTGCAAACGGCCTCAGCACAGTACAGCTCA
Organism: uncultured bacterium; assembly: GCA_964442885.1. Classification (GTDB taxonomy): domain Bacteria; phylum Cyanobacteriota; class Cyanobacteriia; order Phormidesmidales; family Phormidesmidaceae; genus Nodosilinea. Next base: position 2,883 of record CAYUBC010000426.1, read on the forward strand.
GCAACTGGCTCTCAACCTTCAGACCCCTAACTCGCATTGTCTAGCCTGGGGGCATAGTCCCTTAGCGTTCAGGAGTTACCCCATAACTGACCTCAAACCACTGGCCAGCCACAGTTCGGCCTGGGTTGTGCAAACCTGGTTGTCGTTTCTGCTATCGGTGGGTGGGTTGGCTATTGGCATTATTTATTTGCCCGTTGAGCCCTGGGTAAAAGCCTACATGGGCATGGGCACGGCCTTTGCGGTGGGATCCACCGTTAGCCTGTCAAAAACCCTGCGCGACCAGCATGAAGCCAAACAGATGACCGCCCGCATTGACGAGGCCAAGGTGGAAAAGCTGCTGGCAGATCATCATCCATTGCGATAGAAAGTTGCAATAAAAAAATAAAGGGCGCATTGTTCAGCGATGCGCCCTTTGAGCCTGCTATGAATTGATTCCGGTAAATTATCCCGACGGGGCTACGCGCCCATTTCAGCCAGGATATCAGTAGCGTGGGTATCGGTCTTGACGCTGTCGATGACTCGATCAATCATCCCTTCGCCGTTGATGATGTAGGTAATGCGCTTGGCATAGCCACCGCCATCTACGTCGTAGGCTTTGGTGATGGCACCATCGGCGTCGGCCACCAGGGTAAAGGGCAGGCCATACTTTTCCTTGAACAGTTTATGGGAGGCTTCATCGTCCATGCTGACGCCCAGCACCACAATGTCTTTGCCCTGGTATTCGGTGTAGGAATCCCGGAAGCTCTGGGCTTCTTTGGTGCAGCCAGGGGTATCATCCTTAGGATAGAAGTAGAGAACTACGGTTTTTCCAGCAAAATCAGCCAGGGAAACGGTATTCCCAGCATCGTCTTTAGCGGTGAAGCCAGGGGCTGGCGTGCCAGTGGTTAAGGTCATGGGAATGAATCTCCTTAAGGGGGCTGAGATCATAACGGTATGGATCGTAACATTTGCCCATCGCCGTAACGATAGAAATCTGCCCGACCAAAGCTAAGGCAATTTCTAGACAAAAACATACCGCTTTAGATAAGCAAAGCGTGCGTGCCCATCGGCAGCTCGATGGATGGGCACAGGCAAGATCGTTTACTCATCCTCAGTAGATCA
>CAYUBC010000427.1:0-3983 GCA_964442885.1 uncultured bacterium
CAATCGACCATTTCTGGGGTGTGGCTAGCGCTGGCGGGTCGGCTAGATAGCCCAGCCAGCCCTAGCCCCAACATCCCGGCACTGATAAGGTAAGACTTTAGCTTCAAGGGTTAGTTTTTCCAGATCAGAGTATTGATAAGCCCAATGTCCGTAGAATCACTGCTTTTCTTCCTAGTTCCCAAAACTCAATTCCGAATTCATCAAATTTTTATGAACCAGGGCCTGAGAATTTATGAAATCAACGGTATCTCCACGGCAAGCGCCATACTATTGAAAGGTAGCTCAAAGACTCGTAATTTCCCCGCTTTGCTAGCACCATAAGCATTAGCAATGCTTATCTGGACACCGGTTGACTAAGAGGCCGCATCTGCCACCATTCCCTGTCCAAAGTCAGGTATTCAAGATTGATACTATGCGTCCTTGCCAGGTTTCGTTCAGTGCTTCGGCACTGGCCCTATTGGGTGGCTTGTGGATTTTTTCTCCTGCCTCAGCGGAGGCGTCCTTTAACTGGGCTGAGGTTCGTACCGTTACGAACCAGGTAGAGCTGGTTTCTGCGGCAGGCCAGACTCGTCCGGCGGCCCCGGCAGACTGCCTTTGCCCCGGCCATAGCCTCAGCACCAATGCACTCTCCCAGGCCGAACTGCGCTTTAACGATGGCTCTCTGGCCCGCGTTGGCGAACTGGCTAAGCTACAGTTTTTACCTACTACACGGCGGCTGCGGCTAAACCAGGGCACCACTCTGTTCTTTGTTTCTCCTGATCAGAGCCGTACCTTTATTGAAACCCCCAACGCGGTGATAGGGCTACAACACACGGCTGTTGTTGTGCGCTATGTGCCTGATCGAAATTTAACGCTGGTTATGGCCCTGGCCGATGCTAGTACTGGCCCGATTTCTATTACTGGGGATGCCAATGACCAGGAGGGGGTGCTCTATGCGGGGCAGATGGCGCTCATCAGCAACGCCGGTTTACAGATTGTTGAGTTTGATTTACAAGAGTTCTATCGCACCAGTCGTCTGGTGCTAGGGCTGAATATCAGCGGGCCAGCCCAGGCTAGAGTGCCAAATGACCTAATCGCCCCGTTGCGTCCTAGTTTGTTGAGTGCGATCGCCCAGCAGCAGCCCTTTGCCCAGGAATCTGAAATTCTCGACCCCGTCTTGATCAACCCCAGTCGCGCTACCTCTTCCCTGTTCAATCCCAGCCCAAACGTCCCGTTGCCTATTGATGCCGCTAACCCAGTGGGTGAAAACCGCAGCCCCAACCCGCTGCCGCCCGGTGTGGTTACCCCTCTAACAGAACCTCCAACTGCTACAGACCCTTCTACGGGGCCGGTGGACAATCCTGACGTTGCGCCGATTGAAGCGCCCGGAACTTCCGTGGAAGCAACCCCTCCCCCCGACACAGTTCCCTAGGTTGATGAACCGTTCAGTATAGTGTGTTGCTAGTTAAGCATGAAATTTACGTAAACCTACTGACAAAGGTTATGAAGTAGTATTGAGGATGGGTGCATTCAACCGCTGTTTTACGGAATTGGCCTTCAAAATTAGCTTGAAGTCAGTTCATGCCAACATGGTGGTTCTGTTAAGCAAAGCTCGGGTCTACATGCCGTTGTTGTCGTAATGCCATGCTGAACATCAGCAAATCCTCCCTCCTGCCCCTGGACAAACCCTTAAGAGGAATCGCCCTCGCTGCCTCCACGCTGGTTTCGTGTTTTGCCATGACTGCTGGCGCTGCCCCCGCCCTGGCAAGTGTGCCCCTGACGCGGGCTAACATCGAGGCTATTGTTAACCGGGTTGAGCTAATTCCGCGCGGGCGCTCAGCCAGAGTCGCTAGCCTCCGCGATGTAATGGCCGTTGGCGACACACTCAGAACTGCGCCCCAGTCCCAGGCTCAACTGCGCTTCAACGATGGTTCCCTGGCCAGGGTAGGGCAACGGGCCACCTTTCGCTTTGTGCCGAATACTCGCAACTTTCGCCTATCCGATGGCACTATGCTGCTGTTGATTCCGCCAGGGCGGGGGCGTAGCACTATTCAAACTCCCAGCGCCATTACGGGTATTCAGGGTTCAGCCGTGGTGGTTAGACACATCAAGAATCGCAACCTGACCGTTGTTATGGCCCTGACGAACAACCCGGCGGGGCCAATGACGGTGACAACCACAGGCTGTGGCGGCCCCGACGCCCTACCCGAAGACCTGGAGCAAGTAGGCTCTGAGTTGGCTAAACAAGACCAGGGCATAACCAACCCTTCCGAAGCGTTACCGACCAGTACCAGCGGGGCTGAATGCCTGACTGAGCACTCCCTCCAGGCTGGCCAAATGGCCCTGATTCAAGATAATCGAGTTCAGGTCTTAGAGTTTGACCTGCCTACCTTCTACGAAACCAGCCCATTATTAGACGGCCTTGAGCTGGATAATCCTGATGCTGACTCGTCCCTTGGCCCTGACCTGGAGCAGGTACGGGCTGAAACCCTGGAAGCGCTATCCAGGGAGTCCGCTTTCTCCGACGCAACGGTATTGAATCCAGCCGTTGTTGGGCTCGATGGTGAAGCGTCTGACCTGGCGAATCAACCCTGGCTGCTGTCCCCCATTGCTTCAAGACCAGGCGCACCAGACCGCATTCGGATTTTTCCACCGGCAGGTACCCTGGTCAGCGTGCCGGTGAATCGTCCATCCACCCCTGCCCCCATACCTCAACCCATCGGTCAGACACCTATCTCCAACCCCCAACCTCCCCAGGCTCCTATTGATCAATCTCCTGCGCCTGACCCGTCGCCCAATCCCCGACCTCCAGTGGAACCGCCCACTGTAGAACCGCCCACTGTAGAACCGCCCACTGTAGAACCGCCTACTGTGGAGCCGCCCCCAGTGAACCCGCCCCCAGTGAACCCGCCTACTGTGGAGCCACCCACTGTGGAGCCACCCACTGTAGAACCGCCTCCAGTAGGGACTCCCCCCGTGGAACCGCCTGGTGGCCCTTTTGAACCGCCAACCAAGTAACTTCGGCGGAACATCTAGCTGGGCTGAGTAGTCCTGATCTTCAGTTTTGAGCCTGGTTTGTGAGCCTGGTTAATTGGTGTGTGGGCTAACTAGGCCATAACGGACTCACCTTTGGAGACACCAGCTATGACCCTTTCAATATCGTCCTATGTCGCCAGATTAACCGTGGCTGGCTGTATTGTGGCTCTGGGCCTGCCCTTATCCCTGGCAGGCCCAGTTCAGGCTCAGACTTCCCCAGATACCTCACCTAACCCTGAAACCACTCCACCAACACCAGAGGCCCCCGAACCTCAGGCCGACAGCCCCAAGCCTGGCTCCGAGGAAACGGCTTCACGCTTTTATTGCCAGCTCCATAACGGTCAGTACACGGTGATGTATGCCCCTGGCAGCCAACCGGGGCAGATGTATCCCTGGGCTGTTCCGCAGGATATGGGCAGTGCCTGGCCTGCCGAACGCCGCTGCCAGGAGATTAGCGCCCGGCTAGAGTCCTATCGCCCTGACGGGCTACTGACCCTGGATACTGGCGTTGAGAATGGCTACAACATTGTCTGCGTTACTACTCAAACGGTGCCGGGATGTCGGATTGTCTTCACCGTTCCTCCGGGGCAAGACCCAGCCTTTACCCGCAACCAGGTGTTTGAAAATCTGGCCAGCGCTGACCAGGGACAAGCTACCCAGGGCGTCAATACCTTTGTCGGCGGCGATAGCGGCATCATCGACCAAATTGGCGACATATTAGGCTTGCCATCAACCTCATCTACAACTTCTGGAAATGGGGCCAGCATCAACCTGACGCCCTTCTTAGCCCCTTCGGATGGCGGCACGGGCACCCAGTTGACCTCAGAGAGTGCCGTACCCACTGGCCGTTCTCTTAACCCTGAGAACTTTCGCTGAAAGGGTTTTGCAGGGTCGGTCGGGCCATCGAGCAAGTAGGCGCTAACCAGCATTATTCATGGGTCGTGAATAATGCTGGCGAAGGCGCTAAT
>CAYUBC010000428.1:0-3973 GCA_964442885.1 uncultured bacterium
CTGCGCATCCCCAGTTCCTTTAAAAATGTGCATGCCATCATGCACGCTCCCCTGGGAGATGACTACTTTAACGTGATGCGCTCCATGCTGGAACGGGAGCGAAATTTCACTCCGGTTACGGCTAGTATTGTAGATCGCAATGTACTGGCTAGAGGTTCCCAGGAGAAAGTGGTCGATAATATCGTCCGCAAGGATCAAGAGGAACAGCCCGACCTGATTGTGCTAACGCCCACCTGCACCTCCAGCATTTTGCAGGAAGATTTACAGAACTTTGTGCAGCGGGCCAGCCTGAGTGCCAGCGGCGATGTCATGCTGGCCGATGTCAACCACTATCGGGTGAACGAACTCCAGGCTGCTGATCGCACCCTGCAGCAGATTGTTCAGTTCTATGTAGAAAAAGCCCGTAAGCACGACACGCTGCCCGCCGCTAAAACCGAGCACCCCTCCGTCAACATCATCGGCCTGACGACGCTGGGTTTCCACAATAATCATGACAACCGGGAACTGCGCACGCTGATGGCTGAGTTGGGAATTGAGGTCAATCTGGTTATGCCCGATGGGGCCTCGGTTCACCAGATTAAAGACATGGCGCGGGCCTGGTTTAACCTGGTGCCCTACCGCGAAGTCGGGCTGATGACGGCCCAGTATCTCGAAGCAGAGGTGGGCATCCCCTACGTGGACATGGCACCGATGGGCATTGTGGACACGGCCCGCTGTATTCGCGCCATCCAGGCCGTCCTTAACCAGCAGGGAGCGGGGGTTGATTACGAGGCGTTTATCGACGAGCAGACCCGGTTTGTGTCCCAGGCGGCCTGGTTCTCCCGCTCCATTGACTGCCAGAACCTGACCGGCAAGCGAGCCGTGGTGTTTGGCGACAACACCCACGCTGCGGCCATCACCAAAGTGCTGGCCCGAGAGATGGGCATTCGGGTGGTGCTGGCGGGCACCTACTGCACCTATGACGGCGACTGGTTTAGGGAGCAGGTCAGCGACTTTTGTGACGAGGTGCTAATCAGCGACGACCACGGTGCCATTGCCGATCGCATCGCTCAGCTTGAACCCGCCGCCATCTTTGGCACCCAAATGGAGCGCCACGTTGGCAAGCGGCTGGATATTCCCTGTGGCGTCATTGCGGCCCCCATCCACATTCAAAACTTTCCGGTGGGCTATCGTCCCTTTATGGGCTACGAAGGGGCCAACCAGATTGTGGATCTGGTCTACAACTCCTTCACCCTGGGCATGGAAGACCACCTGCTGGAAATCTTCGGTGGCCACGACACTAAAGCGGCGGTGACTCCAACCATGAGCGCTAGCTCAGATCTGGGCTGGAGTGCCGATGGGCTGGCAGAACTCCAAAAAATTCCTGGCTTTGTGCGCGGCAAGGTAAAGCGAAATACCGAAAAATTTGCCCGCGACCAGGGCATCGGCCAGATTACCGCCGAGGTGCTTTACGCCGCCAAGGAAGCGGTTGGGGCCTAGGGGGTCTGCCGGTAGGGTGCCGCCCCGTTGCTGCCGCTCCGACCTGGCCCATCCAGGCGGAGCGGCGGAGCTGAGGGGCTCGGCCATTGCGATAGTTCTACAGCGTTGGGCGTTGACCATCGCGATAGAGCAGCCAAAGGAAGTAAGGCGCGCCGATGACGGCTGTAATTACCCCGCAGGGTAGCTCAATGGGCGCAAAGGCCAGCCGACCTACCATATCTGCCAGTTCTACGATGCAGGCTCCGGTCAACGCAGCTACCGGCACCAGCCCCGCGTGAGCTGGCCCCACCAACTGCCGGGCCAGGTGTGGTGCCATTAGCCCCACAAAGCCAATGGTGCCAGCGGTAGCCACAGATGAGCCCGCCAGGGCAACGGTGCAGAGCAAGAGTAGGCTGCGCGTCCACTCTACCCGGCTACCCAGACCCTGGGCCAAGCTATCTCCCAGGTTGAGCGTATCTAAATCGCGGGCCAGCACTATCGTCAGGGGCAGAAAAATCCCTATCCAGGGCAGCAGGGGCCAGAAATGCTCCCAACTGCGACCATAGACGCTGCCTGTGAGCCAAACCAGGGCCTGGCTCACGTCATAGATATTGCCAAAGGTAATCATCAGGCTGGTAAAGGCGGCGGTGAGGGAGGTCAGACCAACGCCAACCAAGATCAGGCGAATGGGGGAACTGCCCCCGTCCCAGGCCAGCAGATAAATGGCGATCGCCGCCCCTAACCCTCCCAAAAATGCCGCTATTGGTAACCACCCCACCGGTAAACCTGGTAGTAGCACAATAAACGCAACGGCCACCAGGCTGGCTCCGGAATTAATGCCGATAATTTCTGGAGCCGCCAGGGGGTTACGGGTAATGCCCTGCAAAATGGCACCCGCCACGGCCAACCCCATCCCCACCAGCAGCGCCACCAGCGCCCGGGGTAGCCGCAGCGTATTTACCACAAAGGCATAGTCGGGGTTAGCCGAAAATCCCAGAATGGTTTTGACCACATCCAGGGGTGGCACCGGATAGTCGCCCTGGCTAACATTCGCCACCAGAGCAACCACCATGATGACCACCAGAGCCGTCAGCACCGCCGGAACGCGACGGTCAACCCGAAAGGAGAGGGGCAGGCGACGAGGGCGAACGGAGAGCCAGGGTTTAGGGGTGGACATAGGGGTGGGTGAAGTGGGGAGTACTGGTTTTTGAGCAGGGTTAACAGTGGGTCGGGCGCGATCGCTTGCCTAGCGTTTAACCTTTGAGCGCGCCAGATAAATGAAAAACGGTGCCCCGACCAGGGCCGTCATGATGCCTACCGGCAACTCCTGAGGACGAATGACTAGCCGGGCTGCTAAATCTGCCAAGGAAAGCAAAATGCCGCCAAAAATCATCGCATAGGGCAAAATCCAGCGGTAATCAACGCCTACGCCAAACCGCACGACGTGAGGCACTACCAGGCCAATGAAACCAATTGGCCCAGCCAGGGCTACCGCACTACCGGCCAGCAACACGACTACAATGGCCGCCCCTACCTTGACCCAGGCCGTTTGCAATCCTAGCCCCTGGGCCACATCTTCACCCAGGGAAAGCAGCGTCAGCTGACGACCCAACGTCAACGCCCCAAGCAACCCCACGACAATATAGGGCAACACTGGCAGAATACTAACCACATCTTGCCCCGCTAGGGACCCCGCCAGCCAGAAGCGAATCTCATCTAACGTGCGCTGGCTGAGGATGAGAATGCCCGTGGTTAACGAACTCAGCAGGTAGGAAAGCGCCGCTCCGGCAATGACCAATTTCAACGGGGTTAGCCCGCTGCGGCCCATTGAGCCCAGCCAGTAAACCAGAACGGCTGAGATCGCGGCTCCCCCAAAGGCCATCCACACATAGTTGCCGCCGCTGCCTCGCAAAAATACAGCTAGTACCATGGCCAGAGCGGCCCCCACCTCAATGCCCAGGATATCTGGTGCCGCCAGGGGGTTACGGGTTAGCCCTTGGGTAATTGCCCCAGCTACGGCTAAAGCGGCCCCTACCACCACCGCCAGAATCGCCCTCGGCATTCTGACGGTGCGAATAATTAAATGCTCTGTGGAACCATCAAACTGAAAAATAGCCTGCAACACAGTGTCAGGTGCAATGTCTGCCGCACCCAAAAGGACGCTAGTCATCAAGCACCCTGAGAGCAGCAACAACCCTAACCCCAGCCCCGCAGCCAAAACCAAGGGCGACCTCAAAAACGGGCGAAAGGATGAGGATACTGTCACAAAAAATTAGCCCTTAAATGCGATTCATTCCTGAGAATGATATCGCTTAAGGGCCGCAAAACAAAGCCTGGCCAGCACGTTTATAGTGCAATGTTTATGCTGCCAGGCCGCCTCTACACCGCACCGTTTTCCCTAAACCCCCAGGCTCGATACCTGAAACCGGCTGGCTTTAGGCGATTTCCAGATAAAAACACACCCCTGTAGGATGGGCAAAGCTTGCGTGCCCATCGGCAGAACGCCTGATGGGCA
>CAYUBC010000429.1:0-3972 GCA_964442885.1 uncultured bacterium
TCAAAGGAGCAGGGGCAGTGAAACTGCACCAGCTGGGTTTCGGGCAAAATCTCCATGCCCATGTCGCCAATTAAGTCTTCAAAAATTTGGGGTAGGGTTTTGTTGGCCCGCAGCATGGGAGTAAAGCCCGTAAGCGCTGAGATGCGGCTTTCTAGGGTGCTGACCATTTCCTCATCTTCCGCTGCCCGGGGGAGGATTTGCAGCAGTAAGCCCCCGGCGGCCTCTACGCCGTTGGCTCCCACATACACCCCCAGCACCAGAGCAGAGGGTGTCTGCTCCGAAGTGGCTAAATAGTGGGTGAGATCGTCACCAATTTCTCCCGACACTAGTTCCACCGTGCTGGAGTAGGGGTAGCCATAGCCAACGTCGCGCACCACATAAACGTAGCCCTGGCGACCCACCGCCGCCCCCACATCCAGCTTGCCTGCGGCATTGGGCGGCAGTTCTACCCCAGGATTATCCACATAGCCCCGCACGGTGCCATCCAACCCAGCATCCACCAGAATGCCCCTCAGAGGGCCGTTGCCACGAATCCGAATATTCACACGAGACTGAGGCCGCTTCATGCTAGACACCAGCAGCAACCCCGCGGCCATGGTGCGCCCCAGGGCTGCCGTGGCCACATAGGAAAGCTGGTGTCGCTGGCGGGCTATTTCCGTCAACTTAGTCGTTACTACCCCTACCACACGAATGCCACCCCCCGCAGCGGTGGCCCGAATCAGTTGGTCTGCCATGCCTTGCCCCAAAATCCCTTAACAATCCTTAGCTTTTCTATTGTAGAAGGTTCCTACCCCCCACCCACCCCTCACTATCCGCTCTCCATTACCCCCACCCATCCCGCCCTTTTGGCATACTAAAACAGTCCCTCTTTACCCCCTACCCCATGTTCGGCACCTTCCAACAGAGCCGTCTCCGCATTGAGGTTGATGCCCCCCAGGGGCAAATTCAGGCTAGCCTGCTGCAACCAGGCAAATTTCGGCAGTGGCTCTGGCCCCAGCGGTTTGCGGAAGGTCTACCCGATGAACTCCATGCTGGGTTAACTTTCAGTAGCTATGCCGGGCCGGTAGAAATTCGCCATGAGGTGCAGCAGGTGGCCGAAAATCACCTCCGCATGGTGCTGTCTGGTGGTATTGATGGCTTTCACGAATGGTACTGGGGCGATAACTGGGTGCAATCGCGGCTGGAGGGGGTTTCGGTGTTGCCGATTAACCTGGGTCAGAGTTTGACGCTGCTGCGCCTGCGGCAATATCTAGCCGATGGTTGACCTGTTTGGGGGTGCATTGCTGACGGGTCAATATCGGGCCAACGGTTGACCTGTTTGGGGGTGCATTGCTGACGCGAATGCACCCTACTACTATGCACCCTACGGTTTTGGGCTGTTCTGTTTTGCTAGGCGGCTGTGCTGAAGCGGATTTTGAGGTAGTCGTCCTCCATTTTGGCTCCGGTGGGTTGCAGAGCGGCGAGGGCCTGGGGTAGCACCAGGTTGCGGCGATGGTTGCCGATGCGGATATTCAGCTCGTCGGCGGATTTGCTTAGTTCAATCTTGTCCTTGGGGATGCCGGGTAGGTAAAGCTCCAGGCTGTAGTCGTTGCTATCTTGCACCACGCGCAGGGTAGTTTCTTTGTAGTAGACCTGGGCCGGATCTTCCTCGTGGTACAGGGTGTCTTTGAGGCGATACAGGGCATCCAGGCCGCACATTTCCTCCGCAAAGAGGGGCACTTCTTTGACCGGCAGCGGGCGAAAATCTTCGTAGATTTCTTGCTTATACTGCTGCTGCTTTTCCTTCATGCGCTGAAAGAAGGGGTCTTGTACTGCGTCGGGGATGATCCGATTGGCGATTACCAGGTCGGTGCCCACGTTGTAAAGACTCAGGTAGGCATGGGCGCGCAGGGATTCTTTAATCACCATCTTTTCAGGATTGGTAACCAGGCGCACCGAGGTCGTAGCCGCATCGGTAAGCACTTTTTCCAGTTCAATTAGTTGTTCATAGAACTCGTAGGGAGCATCCATCACCTCTTTGGTGGGTAGCGAGAACCCGGCTACCGGACGAAAGAGGGGCTCCACCAGGGGACGCAGAACTTCAGAAACGGCCTGGAAGGGCTTGTAGAGCTTGCGCATATACCAACCGGCTACCTCTGGCAAGCTGAGCAACCGCAGGGCTGTCCCCGTAGGAGCCGAGTCGATAATCAGAGCATCGTACTCACCTTCGTCGTGGTGGCGCTTCATACGCACCAGGCTAAAAATTTCATCCATGCCGGGGAGAATGGCGAGTTCTTCGGCTTCAATGCCTTCTAGCCCACGGGCCTGGAGGACATCGGTAATGTAGCGCTTAACGGAGCCCCAGTTGCCTTCCAACTCACGCAGGGCATCCAGCTCCGCTCCCCACAGGTTGGGCTGCACCGGGCGAGGGTCGTGGCCCAGCTCCAGATCAAAGCTGTCGGCCAGGGAGTGGGCCGGGTCAGTGCTGAGAACCAGGGTTTTGTAGCCCAATTCCGCGCAACGCAACCCCGTAGCCGCCGCTACAGAGGTTTTACCGACACCGCCCTTACCCGTCATTAACAATACCCGCATGTGGGTTGCCTCGCCTTTTTCCGTAATGTTCCCTATTTACTTAATCTATAAGGTTTTTAGGGTTTCCGCAGCGGCTAGGGCCATTTAGAGCGAGTCAGGTTCAACCCCCAGAGCGCGGAGCTGCTCGGCTAAACGTGCTGCCAGTTCTTCGGCAGTTTCGGCTCGCTGACGCTCGGTTTCGGCTCGCTGATGCTCGGTTTCAGCCCGCTGACGCTCGGCTTCGGCCCGCTGACGCTCGGCTTCGGCCCGCTGGGCGATTTCGGTATAGCTTAAAAAAGGCTCATTATCGGGGCGAAAGACGGTTAGTTCCTCTCCTGCCAAATCAAACCGAATGCCCAGCCGGGGACTGCTCCAACCTGCAATGGGGTCAATCACATCTAAGAAGTCTTCGCTACGCCGCCAACCCTGTAGGCTATTTCTGTCGGGATCGTACAAATAATACTCCTCAACCCCAAAACGATCATAGAAGAGCAATTTGCGATTCATCTCGGCGCGGGTGTTGCCCGGAGACAGTATTTCGAATACAACCTGAGGCGGCAAATTATCTTCAAGCCACTGGCGGTAGGAGCCCCTATCGCCCTTGGGCCGACCAAACGCCACCATCACATCCGGCGCTGTGCGGGTGCGATTGTCGCCCTCAACGGGGTACCACAATAGGTCTCCGGCTACAAAAACGTCAGCCTCTTCTGCAAATAGCCACTCCAAGTTCTGCTGAATTACCACAATCCAGCGAAACTGCTTGGTATTGTCGGCCATGGGTTGTCCGTCACTATCGGGGTAGACCACCGCTGGCTGAGAAGAGGGCTGAACTTGCACCATAGATTCCAAATAATCCTGCGGCTACAGCTATCTATCCCAATCCTACCCCAGACTTCTCACGGACTGCTTGGCCCCTCTATTCCCCTATCCCCCCATCTTCCCCATCTCCAAAATCCCCTTGCCTATGCCCCAACATCCTGATTGAATAGGGGCATCAAAAAATAAACTTTTATAACAGGAAGCCACCATGTACATCGTGCAGATTGCCTCGGAATGCGCTCCGGTGATCAAAGCCGGAGGGCTGGGCGACGTGGTTTACGGGCTCAGCCGGGAGTTAGAAACCCGTGGCCACTGCGTCGAACTGATCTTACCCAAGTACGACTGTATGCGGTATGACCACATTTGGGGACTGCACGAGGCCTACCGTGATTTGTCTGTACCCTGGTACGGCACCGAAATTCTTTGCGATGTGTTCTGCGGCTGGGTATACGGGCGGCTGTGCTTTTTTATCGAACCCAAGTCCTGGGAGATGTTCTTTAACCGGGGCTGCTACTACGGCTGCTACGACGACCCCCTGCGCTTTGCCTTCTTTAGCAAGGCGGCGATGGAGTTTTTGCTGCGCAGCAACAAGCGCCCCGATGT
>CAYUBC010000430.1:0-3942 GCA_964442885.1 uncultured bacterium
TAGAGGCTCTGCGTCAGGAGTATGACCGCCTTCAGCAACGCCTGGACAATCAGGCACAGGCCATTCGTCAGCAGGTGCAGCAGGCGGCGATCGCCCTGTTGGAATCCTGGCTATTACAATGGCCCACCGCCGTTTACGCGGCCCAGCAAAACGAAACTATCCCCGCTGCTCGGTTGATTCCCCTCACGAAACCCCTGGAAGCTCTGCTGAAGGACTGGGAGATTACCCCCATTGGGGCCGTGGGAGAAGAGGTTGTCTATGACCCTCAGCTCCATCAACCGATGGAGGCGACCCTGGTGCCAGGTCAACCGGTACGGGTGCGTTACGTGGGCTACTACCAGGGCGATCGCCTGCTGTATCGAGCTAAGGTCAGCGCTGTTGCAAAAATTGATAAAGACGCAGGCGAATGAAATCAAGGTTTGATAAAGCTGGCCAGGAAATCTAATTTTCGTCCTGATTTTGGGCTGAATGTTGGGAATGCTTAGCGTGGGTAAGTCAACTGGCGAACCTACACCAACAGTTTGTTATACAGAAGCCCACCTACTAGCTGAAACCCTTATATTTAAGCAACTCCTGGCCCTTGGGCTGGGAGTTATGCATTTTGGCCATGAGCCAAACCGATAGGTAGTCATCGATCCTGTTGTTATGGGCGGGGGCCAAGAGCCACTACAGTGGGGAACAGACGTCCCCAGTCCCTCAGGAGATGGCATCCCTTGCTTAAGTCTACTCAGCGGTTTACTCTACCCGCTTCGACCCTGGTGCTGGGGGCGATGGTGTCTACCCAGCTCGGATCTACCATCGCCAAAGGCTTGTTTGGCCAGGTGGGGCCGCTAGGGATGGTGTCTCTGCGGGTCGGGCTAGCTGCCATTGTGCTGATGGCCTGGCAGCGGCCTCGGCTGCGGGGCCATTTGCCCCAGGACTATCGTTTGCTGGTGGCCTTTGGCCTGTCGCTGGCGGTAATGAATAGTTTTTTCTATGCCTCCATTGCCCGAATTCCCATTGGTGTGGCGGTAGCGCTGGAATTTTCTGGCCCGCTGCTGGTGGCGCTGCTGCACTCTCGCCGCTGGTTGGATGGCCTGTGGGTAGCCCTGGCCGCTGTGGGTATTTTGCTCCTGTCGCCGCTTCAGGGAGCCAGCCTGGATAACCTGGGTGTGCTCTTTGCCCTGCTAGCTGGGGTGGCCTGGGGGTTGTACATTCTGCTGTCGGCCCAGGTCGGTCGTGTCTTTAAGGGAGGGGAAGGCTTAGCCCTATCGATGGCCATCGGTGGCCTGGCGCTGTTGCCCCTGGGGCTGGCGTCCACGGGGCTGGCGCTGTTTAATCCGCTGATTTTACTGCTAGGCCTGGGCGTGGCCATTCTCGCCTCGGCCCTGCCCTACTCTTTGGAAATGGCAGCCCTTCGGCAGATGCCCGTGAATGTGTTTGGGGTGTTGCTGAGCTTAGAGCCTGCCATTGCCTCCCTAATTGGCTTTGTGGGGTTGGGCGAAACCCTGACTGGTCAAATGACAGTGGCCATTGGCCTGATTATGATTGCGGCGGCTGGCGTATCGTTTTTTCAGCCCTCTCACCCCTAACGCTGGGTTGATGGCCAATTAAAAAAAACCTCACCTCTGGATACATCCCTCCCGTTCCGTGGAACACTGGATAACACCTGGGGATGCATTCTACCGTCGGTTATGAGCCTTTGTATTAATTCACATTGCCGCCAGCCCAACCATCCAGATAACAGCGCCAGCCTCACCTGCCAGTCGTGTGGGTCTGACCTGCTGTTGCAGGGGCGCTACCGGGTGATGCGGTTGCTAAGCAACCAGAGCGGCTTTGGTCGAGTTTATGAAGCCTACGAGCGTAATATTCCTAAAATCCTCAAGGTCTTAAAGGAAGGCTACAACCACAACGACAAAGTGCTGGAGCTATTTCGCCGCGAAGCCCAGGTGTTGAGCCAGCTTAACCATCCTGGCGTGCCCCACGTAGGATCCGATGGCTATTTTCTCTACGTTCCTAAGGATAGCCCAGAGCCCCTGCACTGCCTGGTGATGGAGAAAATTGACGGCCCCAACCTGAAGCAGTGGATGGTGCAGCAGGGCAACCACCCGATCAGCGAAAAGCAGGCCATGCTGTGGCTGACTCAGTTGACGGATGTGCTGCATCTGGTGCATCAGCACAACTACTTCCACCGCGACATCAAGCCTGAAAACATCATGCTGCGCTCCTCTGGGCAACTGGTGCTAGTGGACTTTGGGGCCGCCCGCGAAATGACCCAAACCTACATGGCCCAACTGGGCGATAGCGACATTACAGCGGTGAGTTCGGCGGGCTATACCCCACCGGAACAGGAGCAGGGGCAGGCCGTACCCCAGTCGGATTTTTACGCCATGGGGCGGACGCTAATCTATCTGCTAACCGCCAAGATGCCTAACGATCCCTCGGTGTACGACTCGCGTACCAATGCTTTTCGCTGGCGTGAAGACGCTCCACAAATTTCCCCGGCGCTGGCCAACTTTGTGGAGGAGCTAATTGCGCCCGCCGCCGCTAGTCGGCCCCAGACCACAACGGAGATTCTGGAGCGCCTGGCTCAGGTGCGGGCGGCGCAGATTACCAACCCACCTCGCCAGGCCAAAGGTTCTCAGCCCGCCTGGCCAGCCACAGTTTTAGATCCCCACCAGGTCGATCCTCGTGCCGCTACGGCCCCGGAACCCTCTCGCAGCTTTTTGCCTCCCTGGCTAGATCAGCGACCCTGGCTGCTGGCCGGGCTAACCGGCTTAGTGCTAGCCCTGCCCCTCGCCTGGTATGTCCTGAGCCGCAATGGGGCCTTCCCTCCTGCCGGAATCCCTGACCAGGCTACCCCTGTGAAGGAAGACCTGACCGTAACGCTGACCTCAATGCTGTCAGGGCATCAAAGCGAAATCAAAGACCTGATGGTGCTAGCCGACGGCAACACGCTGATTACCGCCAGCGCTGACCGCACCATTCGCATTTGGGACTTAGCGGCTGGGATGCTCACCCACACCCTGAGCCAGCACACAAACGTAGTCAAAGCCCTGGCGGTGACGACCGACCAGTCCACCCTCATCAGCACTGGGGACGATCGCACGATTCGCTTCTGGTCGCTCCCAGATGGTAAACCCCTGGGCCAGATTGACAACGCCCACAATGTGCCCATCAACACCCTGGAGGTCAGCAATAACAATAAGCTGCTGGCCAGCGCCGATGGTAATGGCTCTATTAAGGTGTGGAACCTGGTGGATAATAATGGATCGCTTAACCTACCTGCCATGAAGCAGGAGGGGCCGTTTGCCTCCCTGGAAGCGGAAAGCGGTGTCAACGATTTACTGTTTACCCGTGATGACAATAGTTTGATTAGCGGCAGCAAAAGCCTGCAACTCTGGGATGTGGATGCCCTGGAAGAGGCTTCCGCAGCAACGGCTCCCCCCCCACCGACTACCCTGGTCGGGCATGCCAGCTTTATTAACCGACTGGCCATCAGCGAAGATGACCAAACGCTGATCAGCGCTTCGGTAGACAAAAACATTTTGCTGTGGGACATTGCTAGCAAAACCCGCAAGACAGCGCTAACCGGCCATACTAACTACGTAAATACTTTGTGGCTGAAGGGTCAACGGGTGTGGAGTGCCGATGTGGATAAAACCATCCTGGTATGGGATTTGAACCAGGGCACTATGATTCAAAAAATCACCGGGTTTGACACCGATATCTGGCGATTAGCCGTGCAGCCTAACGACCACATTGTCACCGTTGGCGGCACCGCGCCCTACAACATTCGGGTGTGGCAATTGAACTCGGGGATTAACCCATAAGGCCAATGAAGAGCGGTATTGGTAGGAACGCTGCAACGGGCAAAAACTGCACGTGGAGCCAGCTAACGTTCCCCGCCTTAGTGGTGCAGAAAACTCTAAGAGTAGTCCCAGCATGAGAACGAAATGACCT
>CAYUBC010000431.1:0-3915 GCA_964442885.1 uncultured bacterium
TTCAAGCATGTCGGTGTGGATGTTGCCAGGATTGAGGGCGACCGCCGCCAGGCCATCCGGTAAATCTTGGGCGAAAGCCTGGGTCAGCCCTTCTACAGCCCATTTGGTGGCGCAGTAGGGGGCAACCCCCGGTGAGGTAGAACGGCCCCAACCAGAGCTGAAGTTCACAAAGATGCCGCTACCCCTGGCAATCATCGGTGGGGCCAGGTGGCGAATGACGTTCATGGTGCCGATCAGGTTAACTGCAACCACAGCATCACACTCAGCCGCGGGCACCTGCCACAGAGGGGCGGGTACGTTGACGAGGCCAGCGTTGTTGATCACTAAATCGGGGGCTCCAGCGGTGGCTACAAGGGTCTGGCACCAGGCTCGAACGGCTTGATCATCTTGGATATCCAGAGCGGTGAACCGATGCGGTAAGGGATAGGCCTGGGTAAGTTGGGCGATCGCCTCAGCATTGCGGGCACAGCCAGAGATGTGGTGCCCATCGCTAATGAGAGCAGTAGTTAGGGCTCGTCCCAGCCCTCGGCTAACGCCGGTAATCACAATGTGCTTGCCCATAGATTCTGCTCGGTTCTGCTATGGGTGAGCATGACGTAAGTTGCCAGCGAATGCAAGGGCCAGAGACAAGGGCCAGAGACAAGGGCCAGAGCAAATTAGGGAACCAGACCACTGTGGGAGAATAGGAGCCGTAGAACCTGAGAACCTGGGCGGCAGACTCTATGAAACAGCCATTACCAACCTCATTCCGCATTCCGGTGGTGGCGGTGCTGTGTGCGCTGGTGTTTTTGAGCTATGGGCTGGGGGCCAGCACTGCAATGGCGGTGGTCTGCGAAGCCCCTCAGATTGAGGATGGGGCTTCACCGTTAGCTGGCGGAGTGGCCGCCGCTCATTGCCAGGTGCGGCAGGAGCGGCGGCTGGGTGGGTTACCCGCTATCACCACCGAGTTTAATTTGCAGGACGTTGCCATTACCTCTCGCCTTTGTGACAACACGCCCCGTGGCGGCGTCCGGTTCTGCCACCGGCTGACCCTAATTGGCGACCAAGCTACCGTTACCCTGCCGGAAATTCGTACCCCACTCAACGCTGCTACGCTAACAGACAGCCTACGTCGGTTTATCGCCGGTCAGGGCGGTAGTGCGGGGGTGATACCTGACCGGCAACTCAGTTGGAGCATGCCCCGTCGGTTCAGAAGTCAGCTCAGTACAGTGACCATTGGCTGCTTGCTAAGCGTTGCGGCCTGGGGGTTATGGGCTATTCAGTGGCCACGGTTGGCTCCTTCACCCCCGGCACCAGATGAGGAAATATTGCCAAAGACTAAGAAAGGTTAAGACCAGAGCCGCAGAAATGAACGTATTTTCTAGATAGAACAGGGCTATCTAGAAACGTCAAGGGCAGACCCCCTTAACTGTTACAAAACTTTTTATTGCCGTGGACTTTTCCCCTAGCTTTCCCCAGGTTTTCCCCAGCAAAAGCCGGGTTTTCCACAGGGAATGACGACGCCACGGGCTTTAGCTGTTTCCTGGGGATAACTCATTTTTGAGGACAGCGGCATCATTAATTTGGACGTTCCCTGTCCTGGCGGTGGCGGGGATCACCAAAACCCTGATTTCTTCGTTGGCGTTTAGCCAGAACTAGCTCAACTCCGCCATTGGTGCAAGATTGACAGGCTCAGAGGAGTTCGGCAAAATGATTCGACCAGCAATACCAGCGCCTACCGGGGTTGGCTGCTCACCCTTGGCCTGTTTGAGAGCGGGGTCGGGTCAGCCCAGGTTGATAGGGCGTAGTTTTGTTGCGCCTAAATATCCCGTCCTGATGTTTAGGAAGTGCCCGCGAGAGCCTTTTGGGTTAGGCCCCAGCGCTTAATCTGTCCGATCAGTGTCTATCGCTACGTTATGTCTGTTGCTACAGTGTCCAACCTTACCGTGAGGAGGCAAACGCCCGTGATTTCAAACGTTACCGAACCCAGAGTGAGTCTGATGGCCGAAATTCCTGAAGAACTCCATGAAGCCCTTCAGTCTTATTTAGATAACCACGCCGCCTGGAGCCAGCATCGAGTCTTTTGCGCGGCCCTATCGCTGTTCTTGATGCAGAACGGCAAGTGTGATCGCGACATCAACCGCATCTACCTGGACGCTTTGTTTGACTACGCCCATTAACGGCTAACTAGCTGGCTCGTTTCTAGCTAAAAACGAGCCAGCTCCAAAGGCGGCCTAGTCTACCCAGCCAATATCCGCATCAGAGATCATGGGGTTAGGCTGTTCAGGGGATGAGGGCGGACTACTCGGCACCCCTCGCACATAGCCCTTTTGGGTCGATGCCTGCACTGGCCGACGGGGCAAAATATCAATCCCCGATTGGCGAGTCGGAGGCTTCACCGGAACAGGGGGAGCAGTGTTAGCCTCTGTGAGCTTGAGAATGGTCTGCTTGGCTTCTGCTAGGGCTGCTTCTGATTGACTCAGCGCCTCGGCCTGGTTCGCTACGGTCGCCTCGGCCTTATCAAGGCTGTCTTTTAGTTCATACAACCGAGTTTGCTGGGCGGCCAGGTCTGTTTGTAGCCCTTGAACGGTCTTTTCCAATGCGGCTTTTTCGGCCTGCGCCTCAGCCAGGGCCGCTTCCAACTCAGCCATAGGAGGGCTCATCGGGGTTTCAGTAGTAGCTTCAGAGTTAGCCGCAGGTGGGTGCGCCTTTGCTCCGCTAGTTGAGCTTGCGGTTTTAGCAGAGGTAGATTTTGAGGCCGTAGTTCGTCCTGTCGTCTTCGCCGAGGTAGATTTTGCCTCAGGAGCCTCAGTTGGTGTCGGCTCGGCGGCCTTTGCCGCTGGGGCGCGCTTAGTGGTGCTGCGGCTCGTGTTGCGGCGACTGGTTGCTGCACGGCGGCTGGTTGCGCCTTTACGCGCGCCATTGGCCTTTGCATGGGTTGCAGCATCGGCTTCAGGCTCTGTCCCGCCATCGGACGGTGGCGCTGGTGAAACCGCCTCCCCTGCCGATTCGGCTTTACTTACTTCTTCCTTAAGGAGATCCGAGAGGCGCTTTTTAGTCATAGCTGTTTCCAGTCTTGCTGTATTTCTTCGGCAACTCGATAGTAGTCAGAACAGGCTTCCTGGGCGTTTTGCCCGCGCCACTGCAAAACTGGCACC
Source organism: uncultured bacterium (assembly GCA_964442885.1). Classification (GTDB taxonomy): domain Bacteria; phylum Cyanobacteriota; class Cyanobacteriia; order Phormidesmidales; family Phormidesmidaceae; genus Nodosilinea. The sequence continues at coordinate 3,138 of CAYUBC010000431.1, forward strand.
CCTTCCAGGGCCGCTCGTTCGTGGGCCTTATAGGTGCGAATAAAAGCATTGCAGGCCGGTATGTTGAGTTCCAGCAAAGTGTTTTGGGCTTCAACAGCTTCTGCCACACTGCGAGAGTCTACTTTTGTCAACAATACTCGATGACATACCCCCCTGGGCGATACTGCTTCATTCACTGTAGTAATTAGAGCCGCTAAATCCATTGGGGCTGGAGGAGTTGGCAGCAATACATAGTCCGCCACTGGAACAACAGCCTCTAACGCCGCAGAGTTGAGGGCTGGGGGAGTATCGACAATCACCAGGTTATATTGCTTTAGCTGGTGCAGTTCAGTAAGCTGCGTAGGATCCTTGGCCTGGGTCACATCAAAACTCAGGTTAAGTGGGCTACGGCCTGTCCACCACAGCGCCGAACCCTGAGGATCAGCATCAACCAGTAAGACTGAACGAGTCTCAGCAAAAATAGCCGCCAGGTTAACAGCCGTAGTTGTTTTGCCTACGCCACCCTTGCCATTAAGAATAACCAGCACAATCGTGCTTTTGGGAGATGCCGCCAAGGTACTCGCCTCCTGCCGGGGTGTCCGAAGTGGAGTGTCCGATGGAATAGTAATCGAAGTCGGCGGTAATTGCGCACTAATTGGCAATCAACCTACAGCAGCCAGGTATTAAATAAGCCGGACAATCGCCCTAGGGGCTGTCATCAATTAGTCGCGTATGGCCCAAGAATCAAGGGTTATAGCTCCTAGCTGGGTTGCTGGGGCGGGCGGGCTAGGGCTTATCC
>CAYUBC010000432.1:0-3914 GCA_964442885.1 uncultured bacterium
GGTGGACTTCAAAAACACCATCATCATCATGACCAGCAACATCGGTTCCCAGTACATTCTGGATGTGGCCGGGGATGATAGTCAGTACGACGAGATGAAGTCCCGCGTTATGGAGGCCCTGCGGGGCAATTTTCGGCCTGAGTTCCTTAACCGGGTGGATGAAATCATCATCTTCCACGGCCTCCAGAAGGCGGAACTGCGGAACATTGTCAAACTGCAAATTGCCCGTCTGCAAGACCGCCTGGAAGACCGCAAGATGGCGCTGCGGGTCAGCGAGTCGGCTCTCGACTTCCTGGCCGAAGTGGGCTACGACCCCGTCTATGGGGCACGCCCTCTAAAGCGGGCCATCCAGCGTGAGCTAGAGACCCAAATCGCTAAGGCCATCCTGCGGGGTGAATTTAGCGACGGCGACACTATCTACGTGGATATTGTCAACGAGCGCCTCGCCTTTAGCCCACAGCCGACCGCTTCCGTTATCGCCTAGCTCGGTGCCCAGGGGATCGGGCCAGGGGGATCGAAGACATCCATCGTTGGACTCAACCCAACCGTCGAATACGTCGAATGCACAGCTAGCCTGCCGGTGATACCCGACAGGCTAATCCGCGATAGAGTAGTCCTACATAGTCGGCGGCTAAAGCATCAATGGCCACTACTAACCTCTCTCCAACCCACCTACAACCCCCTTCTCCTGGTCAGCGTTCCTCAGATCAGCTCATTACCGTTAAAGGCACCTGGGAGCATTTCAAACTAATTCAGCGCGGGGTCGAACAGAATTCTAACCTGCGGCTGTTCTACTACGACGGGAGCATCGACCTACTCATGCCAGGGCGCGAACACGAGGTGTTTGGGCATATTATTGGCTGCTTAATCAGCATTTTTCTGGCCCGCCGGGGAGTCTTCTTCCAACCTACAGGTTCGATGACTCAAGAAAAGGAGGGTATCGCATCAGCTCAGGTCGATGAATCCTATTGTTTGGGAGCCGTAAAGCCTATACCAGACCTGGCGATTGAAGTAGTATTTACCAGCAGCGGCACTAACAAGCTGTCTCGCTATCAAGCCTTAGAGGTGCCTGAGGTGTGGTTTTGGGAAGACGGTACCCTGGTGATCTATCACCTACGGCCCGGTGGTTACGAACTGATTCAGCACAGTGAGCTAAACGAGCTAAAGGATCTCGATTTAGCCCTACTCCAGCGTTGCATCCGCATCGGCGAAACCGACGCCGGAGAGGCCATTCGGGTTTTTCTGGATGGGTGACCTGGGATTCGAACCCAGAACCAGCGGATTAAGAGTCCGATGCGCTACCGTTGCGCTAGTCACCCGGCTTTGGCAGTATAGCACTGTGGGCGGTTTAGGGATTGCCCTCTAACAGCCGCGAGACCACGGTTTCAATAGCCGGAGCAAAGGCCTGGAGCACCGGAGACAAAATCACCACGGTGCCAGCGGTAATGATGATGGTGCGGGCAATGGTCAGGTTATCCCGCGACAGTTGGAAAAATCGCTCATCCCAGCGTTTGACATCCTCAGCCAGTTGGCTGAGGTCTGTGGTCAACTGGTCAATAGCGTCGCTGTTGCGCCTAACGGTTTCACTGGTGCTCTCAACGATAGCTTCGATGCGATCTAGCCGATCGTTGCTGGTGGTCATAGGTCATGATTGAGCGATACATCATCCAGTCTTCCCCCCATCGCTGGCTTAGCTTAGGTGGGTCGCGCTGGGGGCTGCCGCCGCCTGTGACAACTAACGCCAGCACTTAACATTATGCTCGCTCCAGCCAGGCCATCACCTGATGTCCTAGTTGCACATGGTTGAGCCGGTCGATTTCGCGCACGCCAGTGGGGCTGGTAACGTTGACTTCGGTCAGATAGCCGCCAATGACATCAATGCCGACAAAATATAGCCCATCCCGCTGCAAGGTGGGAGCGAGTTGACGACAAATCTCGTACTCGCGTTCGGTGATATCGACCTGGGCCACCCGCCCGCCCACCGCCATATTGCCGCGAAACTCACTGCCGGTGGGAATGCGATTGACGGCACCAATGGGGTCGCCATTGAGTAAAATAATCCGCTTGTCGCCGTCCTTGGCGGCGGGCAGGTAGGTTTGAATCATCACCGGCTCCTGGCCCTGGCGCGTACTGATTTCAACCATAGAGTTGAGGTTGCGATCGCCCGCCTGCAAAAAGAGAATTCCCTCCCCAGCCTTGCCGCCTAGAGGTTTAAGGACTGCCGTTCCCCAGCGCTCCACCGTTTCCCGAATCACCGCCTTACTTTGGCTGACGATGGTTTCAGGAATCGCCTGGGTAAATTGCAGAGCGTACATTTTCTCATTGGCTGCCCGCAGCCCTGGGGGGGAATTTACCACGCGCGTTTTGGCCGGGTCGATGTAGTCCAGAATATAGGTGGCGTAAAGGTAGGGAATGGTAACCGGCGGATCCGTGCGCATGAAGACCGCATCCATCGCGGCCAGGGGTTGCTGCATCGGCTCACCCAACTGAAACCAGTCAGGCACCGCCACCCAGCGACTGTCTACTAACTCCACCGGAGTCAGGCTGACTGAGCAGAGCAGGCCATAGGCCTGGCCGCCCACCACGCTGAGCTGTGAGGCTGCCGTTATCCAAACCTGGTGACCTCTGGCCTGGGCCGCTTCCATCAGCGCCACACTGGTGTCGTGGCCTGGGTCAAGGCGCTCAATCGGGTCGATGATAAAAGCAATTTTCACGGGGAGCGTTCCTAAACATCCGGTAGTGTTTTAGCACGGTTTATAGAAAAACCGGCACAGTGGAGCACAGATAGACGGGGCATACCCCTGATAATAAACTTAGGTGCTTTGTTGTTGGCTTGGTTTAAGCCCAAGTTAGCGTTTTCCCATTGCGTGCTTTCAGTCCCGATGTCCTCAGTCCCCTCCTCCATGCCTGTCCTTAAACTTTTCTTCAGCGTTTTAGGCATTTCAGCCCTGGTTTATCTTGCGCTTTGTGGATGGCTCTGGATGGGGCAGCGTCGGTTGATGTTCTTCCCTACTACTACTCTGGAAGCTACCCCTCAATCCTTTGGGTTGGCCTACGAGGAAGTTTGGCTTTCGGCTGGCTCAGGGAAACTGCACGGCTGGTGGCTACCGGCTAGCAACCCTGCCGCGCCCACGTTTCTCTACCTGCACGGCAATGCGGGCAACATGTCAACGAATCTGAGTCGGGTGATTTTGCTGCAATCCCTGGGTGTGTCCGTTCTCACCATTGACTATCGGGGCTATGGGCTTAGCTCTGGCCCGTTTCCCAATGAGCAGCGCCTTTACCAAGATGCTCTGGCGGCCTATCGCTTTCTGCGGCAGGAAAAAGGCATTCTCCCCCATCACCTTCTGGTGTATGGGCATTCCCTGGGTGGCGCTATTGGCATTGAATTGGCCAGGCGTGTACCGCAACTGGCCGGGCTGGTGATTGAAGGCTCCTTCACCTCCATGGCGGATATGGCCGCTCTAACCGACTACAGCCGGTGGTTTCCGGTTCGCTGGCTATTGACTCAGCCGTTTGATTCTGTGGCTAAGGTGGGTCAACTGGAGGTGCCCATCCTATACGTTCACGGGCTAGCGGATGCCTCGGTGCCTGCGGCCATGAGCCAGCAACTCTACATCGCTACCCCTGGTCCCAAAGAACTCTGGCTGGTTCCCAATGCCGACCACAATGACCTCACAGACTGGGCAGGGGCCGAGTTGCAGCAGCGTCTACGGCAGTTTTTAAACCATCACGTCCTGGTCAACCCCTGAGGTAAAGTGGGGCGTTGAGCTGGGTGGTTAGGGCAATTCTGAGCGTTTGAGCCTTGTGAAATACTCCCTGCCATGCCGGGCAGACTGTGCAAAGCTGCGGTAAATTCCGGCTGTTGATCGGTCGAGAGAAAGACCTGAGTTTGCTAAAGTTAGCAAGATTAT
>CAYUBC010000433.1:0-3912 GCA_964442885.1 uncultured bacterium
AGTTGAGCAAGCTCTCCTGCTCTCTTCTCCTAAACCTTAAGAAAGCCCCACTAAATCCAATCATGCTGTCTGCAGCTTGTCATCCTAAACCTAAGCGTTTGTCTAATGCTATGGGTTTTAGCACTGCTGCATCTAATCGTCCTCTGCCGGAGGTCTACTCTAGGGGCAATTCTCGTCGGGCTGTGACGGATGCCTGCATTACTCTGGCCCACGGTAGCGGCGGTAAGGCAATGGCCGACCTGATTGCCGATGTGTTTGTGAGCCGGTTTGAGAATCCGGCCCTGGTGCTGCTTAACGATCAGGCGCTAGTTAGTTTGCCGACTATTCCCAGTTTGGGCCATCGCCTGGCGCTGACGACGGATTCCTACGTGGTGGATCCCCTCTTTTTTCCAGGCAGTGATATTGGGGCGTTGGCGGTTAACGGCACCGTTAATGACCTGGCCATGAGCGGGGCCACACCGCTGTATCTGACCTGCGGCGTCATTCTAGAAGAAGGCTTACCGCTGGATACCTTGCGCCGAGTCGTAGACAGCATGGCCCAGGCCGCTGCCGCCGCCGGAGTGCAGGTGGTGGCAGGAGATACCAAGGTGGTGCCCAGGGGCAGCGCTGACAAGCTGTTCATCAACACATCTGGGGTGGGGCTGGTGCCGGAGGGCATTTCTCTCTCTCCGCAGCATATTCAGCCAGGGGATGTGGTGCTGGTGAATGGCCCGGTGGGTGATCACGGGGCCGCGATTACCGTGGCGCGGGCCGAGTTAGCCCTGGAGAGCCCGATTGAAAGCGATTGCCAGCCCCTTAACAGCCTGGTTGAGGCTATCCTCGCTGCCTGCCCTCAGGTGCGGGCCATGCGGGATGCCACTCGCGGCGGCTTAGCCACGGTAGTGAACGAGTTTGCCCTCAGCGCCCAGGTTGGCATTCGGCTGGAGGAAGCCAGCATTCCCGTGCAGCCTGCCGTCCAGGGGCTTTGCGAACTGCTGGGGTTAGACCCCCTTTACCTGGCCAATGAAGGCAAAGTAGTGGTGGTGGTTCCCCCTGCGGATGCCGAAACGGTGCTGGCGGCGATGCGATCGCACCCTACTGGCACCGGCAGTCAAATTATTGGCGAAGTGCTAGCGGAACCGGCTGGGCTGGTGCTGTTGAAGACGGCCTTTGGTAGCGATCGCATCCTTGACCGCCTGGTGGGTGACCAACTGCCGAGAATTTGTTGAGATGACAATTCAAAGTTCAAAATTCAAAGTTCAAAATTGCTAACCCACCCCTACCCCGCCCAGGAAGGGATACCAATCCAAAATCGAAAATCCAAAATCCCATGCACGAACTCAGCCTCACTCAAACCATCATCGACACTGTCACCCAGGCGGCCAACGGTGCCCCGGTGCAGCGGGTGGTGTTGGAAATTGGGGAGCTAACGGCGGTTTTGCCGGAGTCTATTCGGTTTTGTTTTGAGGCGTGTACCCCTGGGACGCTGCTGGCTGGGGCGGTGCTGGACATTGTCACGGTGGCTGGTCGGGGTCGCTGTCGCCAATGTGGTCACGAGATGGCGATGGATATGCCCTACGGGGTTTGCGAGGCGTGCGATGGTCTGGCCATCGATATTATTGCTGGGCAGGATTTGATCATACAATCTATGGAGACAGCGCTATGTGTGTAACCTGTGGCTGTTCTGATGATGCTGACACTACCCTTACCAACCTGGCTACGGGGGAAATGGTGGTTTTGGAAACGTCCAGCTCTCGGCCAGGGTCTTCCCCGGCCATAGCTGAGCATAGTCACACCCTGCCCAATGGTCAGACGGTTGTCCATAGTCATGGTCACGATCATAGTCATGGCCACGATCACAGCCAGGGTTACGATCTCAGTCATGGCCACGATCAGAGCCATAGTCACGACCGTCACCCTGGTCATGCCACCGCCCACCGCACGGCTCTGGAAATCAGCGTGCTGGCTAAGAACGACCTGATTGCCGCCCAAAACCGGGGCTGGTTTGAGGGGCGGGGGGTGCTGGCGCTGAATTTGGTGAGTTCTCCGGGGGCGGGCAAGACCACCCTGCTGGCCCGGACAATTAGTGATTTGCGCGATCGCCTCACGTTCTCCGTCATTGAGGGTGACCAGGCCACCGCCCACGATGCCGAGCGCATCCGGGCTACAGGCTGCGGCGTGGTGCAGGTGAACACGGGCACGGGCTGCCACCTGGAGGCGGATATGGTGCAACGCGGGGTGCAATCTCTCCAGCCGCCGACCCACTCGGTGTTGATGATTGAAAACGTCGGCAACCTGGTTTGCCCCGCCCTGTTTGACCTGGGCGAAAAAGCCAAAGTCGCCATTCTCTCCGTCACCGAGGGGGATGACAAGCCGCTCAAATATCCCCACATGTTTCGGGCCAGTCGCCTGATGCTGCTCAACAAGATTGACCTGTTGCCCTACGTCAGCTTCGATGTGGAGCGCTGTCTGGCCTATGCCCGCCAGGTGAACCCAGATATTGAGATCTTTCTACTATCGGCAACTACCGGCGATGGGCTAGACCACTGGTACGGCTGGCTCCTGGAACAGATGGAATCCGCGCAGCGGCACCAGCCCCCTGGCGATTGTCAAGTCCCCAAAAAACTTCCGCTAAATCCTTTACAAAGTGGCCTTCGTTTCTGAGCATAGTAAAGGTCTTACACTCACGTTAGGAGCCAGTATCTGTGGAACGCACTTTTTTGATGATCAAGCCCGATGGTGTACAGCGCGGGTTGGTAAGCGACATTATTGGTCGGTTTGAAACCAAGGGCTTTACCCTGGTGGGGATGAAGCTGATGTCGGTATCGCGCGAGCTGGCCGAAAAGCACTATGACGTGCACCGTGAGCGTCCCTTTTTTGCGGGCCTGGTGGACTTTATTACCTCTGGCCCGGTGGTGGCTATGGTGTGGGAAGGGGAAGGGGTGATTGCCTCGGCCCGCAGAATGATTGGTGCCACCAAGCCCCTGGAAGCCGAACCCGGCACCATTCGTGGTGATCTGGGCGTTACTGTAGGCCGCAACATCATCCACGGCTCCGATGGCCCAGATACCGCCACAGCGGAAATTGCTCTGTGGTTTACCGATGCTGAGCTAGTGAACTGGGAGCCCTGCGCCAAGAGCTGGATTTACGAATAACGTCCCTGTCCTTGGGGCGTGGGTTACAGCGTTTCTTTGCCGCGTGAGGTACAGACTATTGCCGGGAAATCAAGGTTTTGCGGCGATCCACGTACCTCATGTTCCCCTTACTCCATAGCCACCATGCTTCCCGATCAGCCCCCTGCCCAGCCGGATATTCAGCAAGAGTTGAGGTTGAGTCGCCCTTTTTCTCTGGCGGATGTGATTGGCCAGGAAGCCGGTAGCTTTATGAAGGGCGAGTCGCCGGTACCCAAGCTCATGCAGCTCAGGGGCGAGGCTCTGCAAGGGTTGAAAGAGCACCTAACCGACCGCCACGGTGCCCTCCAGAGCGTTCTACAGCGCTGGCTGGCTGCGGATGAAACGCGCCTTAGCCGTCACCTGGAAGCCCCAATCAATGCCCTAAAAGACCTGCTGGAGAGCATTCTGGCTTCCCCCGAAACCCTGTACGAGTTGGTCCGCCAAACGGACGTCACCTGGGGCCATCTCTACGACGAGCGGCCCCACTTCCAGCGGCCAGGCCAGGCCGCCCATCCCGATGATGAATACACCCACGAGTCTGTGCGTCTGGCCCTGGAGGATTGTTTACAGCGGCTAAGAGCGGCCTCAGGTGAGGATATGCCTGAGGCCAGCAAGGATCAGTAGATTGAAGACAAGCGGTCTAACCTTGAGTTGGCCCCTTCCCTAAATCCCTCCCCCAAGTTGGGAGAGGGACTTTGAATTCAGTTTCCTGCTCCCCTCTCCTGTGCTGGGCTGCCGTGCATACACATCTTGGCCCTCA
>CAYUBC010000434.1:0-3909 GCA_964442885.1 uncultured bacterium
GCGCTTTAGCGCTAAAGCGCTGACTACGAGCTGATGCATTTACCCTAAAATTTGGTGTTGACAAAGCACTAGTCTTTACTTTTAGTTTTAGTTGTTGACCCTCTAGCTATTGACCTTACTGTCTCGCACCATGGCCAGGTCGTGGATCGGGCAGTGGGGGATCTCTTCGTCGGCCCCGTGGCGATACCAAACCTGATGGCAGCTCACCACCGGGCAGCGATAGCGAGGACTTTCGACTCGCGAGGCGCTACCAACCAGTGGCGAATAACTAGAGTCACGGCTGCCGGGATCTGACCCGGCGGCATTGGATCGGCCTACTAACATACCTCAGCCCCGCATAGAAAAAGGCCGCAAGCCGATTCTCTGGGGATTTTGACCCCCAAAAACACGACTGGCTGACTTGATCATACTGGCCTTTCCCAAATAGAGAGGCCAGGGTTTTACAAAACTCATCTAGAGTCCTGGGCGTCAGCTTTTCGATCGTTAAGCCTATGGATTTAATAGATTTTCTTAATGCAATCTTTGTGTTTTCCATAGATGATCATGCTATTTCTAGCCGTGGTTAGTTAGTTTTTCCCTCTTTAGATGCCCTTGACTGGGTAAATAAACGGGTGAAATTTTGATTTTTTTGTGAGTTTTGTTAAAGTTCAGCCATAGCTCCGTATAATTGCGGAAATTCCTAGTTAGGGTTCGCTCTAGCTGAAGGTAAATCCCTGGCATCGGGTTGGCGCTTAAGGCTTGTCCTGGATGCGAAGTGTGGTGTAGTACGAGATTTAGGGTCTTAGCCTCAGGCTAAGGCATCTATTTAATGGTGTGGGGAGTTGTCTCAGAGGGTTAGTGTGAGGCGCATATATCGACATTTTTACCTTGGGTTCCTGTTTTTCCTGTCTCTGGTTTTAAGCGTCAGCTTAAGCTATATGGGGCAGCCATCGGCGGTGGTTTATGCTCAAGACGCCAGTCCGATTGCGAACCAGGCTACCGCTCAGCTTGATGATCCAGGGGGTGGGCCACCGCTGGTAGTGCCCTCTAACCGCACTGAGGTGACACCAGCGCCAGGGGTTGTGCTACCGCCAGAACCGCCGCTGCCGCCGCCCGGTGTGCAGCCCCAGCTTCAGATTGTGAAGACCGCTGACCGAGCTGCGGCAGAACCTGGAGATATCGCTGTTTACCGCCTGCTGGTTACTAACCCTTCTACTCAAACGGCTGACCCGGTCACCGTTACCGATCAACTGCCGATTGGGATGCGCTACGTCCCCGATTCCGTTAGAGCTGAGCCCGTAGCGCCTACCCAGGTTGTCGTTACCGACAGTACGCTGACGTTGACCTTTGGGCCACTGGCGCCTAACGAATCCCTCACCGTTGTCTATGCCGTGCTGATGACGCCGGATGCCGTCCGCGGTGATGGCCGCAACGTAGCGCAAGCGGTTGCACCGGGCTTTCAGCCAGCCGTGGCCACCTTCCAGATGACGATTCGCCCTGGCATTCTGGCCGACTGCGGCACTATTTTGGGGCGGGTGTTTGTGGACAAGAACTTCGATGGTCAGCAGCAGCCCGGTGAGGCTGGAGTTCCCAACGCGGTCATTTTCATGGATGACGGTAATCGCATCCTGACCGACCCTGACGGCCTGTTCTCCTTGGCCAATGTGCTGCCGGGCTACCGGGTAGGGACGCTGGATCTGTACAGCCTGCCCGGCTACACCCTGGCACCAAACCTCTATCGCATTGAAGAAAACAGTGTTTCTCGATTGGTGCGTCTGTCACCAGGAGGGCTTGCCCGCATGAACTTTGCCGTTACACCAACCTTTGGGGAGGAGCAGTCATGATGCACCTGTTCTCTCGTACTCTGGGGCTGGGGTTATTGACCACCCTGGCCGGAGCCCTCGGTCTGGCCCTGCCGGTTCATGCCTTGCCCAATGCCGCAACCAGGCCCGAAACCAGCGCCGCCGATCTAACGCAGCGCTCAGCTCCAGGCCCTTCGCAGTCAATCCCTGAGTCAGCCACCTCTGTTGAGGGGTTGACTAGGGCGGCCACAACCGCCTCAGAGGCCGTCCCTGAGGCAACCTTAGAACCTGGAACGGTGAGCCCTGACGCCGCTGAGGTCAATGCTGCTACCGCAGAACCAGCCTCTAGCCTGGACTTTGACGGGTTGACCACAACCAATGACACCAACGCAGCCTCAACGGGCGAGTGGATCCTGCCCCTGGAGATGCCCCCGGCAGTGTCGGCGGGGGATGTGGAGTTAGCTCCCCCCTCAGCGGATGAAGACGACCTGGCCAACCGGCGGGAAAATACCGAACTGTTTGAGTCTGAACCGGGACAGTACCAGGTGCCGCTGAATCCGCCCCCTACCGATCCACTACGACCGGTAAGGCCGCTGGATGAGGAAGCTGAGTACGTCCTCACCCTGGCTCCAGAACGAGAAATTCAAATTCCGGCGAATGGTCGCTCCTCCCTGACCCTGCTTGGGGACATCACCACCGCCGATGGCCAGCCTATTACCGAAGATGTTGTCGTTACCCTGAGTACGACGGCGGGGGAATTCATTGGGGCCGACTATGACACAGATCGGGCCGGGTTCCAGGTGTTGGCGCGGCAGGGGCAGTTTGAGGCCCAGTTGCGCTCTGGCTTAAATGCCCAATCGGTGACGGTGCAGGCCGTGGCTGACGGGCGCGAGGTGCGGGGCTTAGATCCGGCGGCAACGCGGGAGTTCTACCCGGTTCTAACGGATTCTGCCCAGGTGAGCTTCTTCACCGATTTGCGTCCCACGCTGATTTCTGGGGTGGTGGACTTCCGCATTGGCCGGGGGGGCACCAATCTACTGGGCAGCTTTAGGGACTTTCTCAACCCCACGGAGCTCAACCGGGATGTGGCGGTTGACCTGCAGGCCGGGATTTTTGCTACCGGCAGCCTGGGCGAGTGGTTGTTTACCGGGGCTTACAACAGCTCTCGCGGCTTGAACGATCGCTGCGATGGCGGCAGCCTCTACCGGGATGTGCAGTTCTGCGAACAGACCTACGCCGTCTACGGCGACAGTTCTACGACGGACTTCCTCACCCCCTCCATCGATAGCTTCTACGTGCGTTTCCAGCGCGACTCGCTGATGCCCGATGCTGGCCCAGATTACTTTATGTGGGGCGACTACGGCACCGAGGAATTTGCCGGTATTTCCCAGGATTTCACGGCCACGGTGCGAGAGCTGCACGGCTTTAAGGGCAACTTCACCTTTGGCAATGGCATCCAAATTACCGCCCTCTACGGCGACAATGTGCGCCCCTTCCAGCGCGACACCATCGCCCCAGATGGCACCAGCGGCTACTACTTCCTGTCGCGGCGGTTGGTGCTGCGGGGCAGTGAAAACGTCTTCATTGAAACCGAGGAGTTAAACCGGCCCGGCACCGTGCTGGAGCGGGAGCCCCTCTATCGCGGCGTGGATTACGAGATTGACTACGACCGTGGCACCCTGCTGTTCCGCCAGCCCGTCCGCGCCATTGACATTAACCCCCTGGGCTCCACCCTGGTACGGCGGATTGTAGTTACCTATCAAATTGATGACCCCAACAACCGGGGCAGCCTCTATGCCGGGCGGGTGCAGTACCGCCCTGAGGGTGACGATGGCCTGATTGTCGGGGCCACTCTGCTGACGGAAGACCAGGGTGTGCAGGACTTCACCCTCTACGGCTTTGACCTGCGCCTGCCCCTGGGCGAAGACGGTCAAATTGTGGGGGAATATGCCCGGTCTTCCTTTAGTACTGGGTCAACCAGCGACCAGGGCAATGCCTACCGGCTGGAAATTACCGGCACCCCCTTTGATGGCGTCACGGGTCAGGCCTACTTCCGCTCCACCGATAGCGGCTTTAACAACAACGCCACGGGCAGTTTTCGACCCGGCCAAACTCGCTGGGGCGGGCA
>CAYUBC010000435.1:0-3901 GCA_964442885.1 uncultured bacterium
CTCGTTTTCCTGTTAGCGAAAACGAAGGAGTTTTCCCATGTTTCAAGAACCCAACCCAGAGGTAATCACCTCTACTACCTTCCCGTTGCCCACCTCTCGGCAAGAAATTCTCCGGCACATTCTGCTGGGGAGCCCAGGGGCCGTAGACGACGCCATTCGCCAACTGGTCGCGCGGGGCTATTGTGACCGCATTGAGTGGTCAACCCCGGTGCCGGTGCAACCCAACACCCCCAGCTTTAACGAGTTCCTGCGAGCGGTGGAAGACGCCGGACGCAGCGGTGGTTACATCAGCCTGATGACGCGCCGCCGGGGGGTGAGTAGCTAGCCGTAGGCGATAAAACCTTAAGCGCCAGGGCTCTGGTCGGCTAGCTAAGCTAATGTCCTATGCGGAGCTCTGGTTTTCTATCACAAATCACAGTTTGGTGAGAACATTCTGGCTTCTAAACCTCCCCGGCCTGAAAGACTCGCCCGATGACTTCCTCCACCGGGGGATCGCTAACCGTCAGGTCGCGGATATCGAAATCCGTGAGCAGACGGCTGACGGTTTGGGTGAGCTGGTCGCGCCGCACAATCAGGCTGGCGGTGCAGCCTTCCAGGGTTTCCAGGTCGCCGTAGCGGCTGAGGATGTTGGCGTCGCAGCGGTCAGCCAGTTCTACCTGGACTTCGCGATAGGGAGCAAACTGATCGAGCAACCCGTCCAGGCTACCGTCGTAGATTAGGTGACCGTGGTGAATCAGCAGCACGCGACGGCACAGGGCGGTGATATCGGCCATATAGTGGCTGGTAAGCAAAATTGTGGCCTGGTAGCGGTGGTTGTAGTCGCGCAGAAAGTCCCGCACTGCTACCTGGGCGTTAACATCCAGGCCCAGGGTTGGTTCATCCAGAAATAGCACCTGGGGGCGATGGAGTAGGGCAGCCATCATCTCGGCTTTCATGCGCTCGCCCAAGGAAAGCTTGCGGACGGGTTGGGTAAGCTGGCCGTCCAGGCCAAGCATGGCGCTGAGTTCGTCTACCCGGTAACGAAAGTCCTTATCAGAGAGGCCATAGACGGCAGCGTTGATGCGAAGGGAGTCGAGGGCAGGCAAATCCCAAAGTAACTGCTGCTTCTGGCCCATCACCAGAGTAATGGTCTGCAAAAATGCCGTTTCCCGTTGAAAGGGCACAAAGCCTGCCACCCGCACCGTGCCCCCCGAAGGATGAATCAGCCCGGTTAGCATCTTTAGGGTGGTAGTTTTACCGGCTCCGTTAGGCCCCAAAAAGCCCACCACTTCGCCGGGCTCTATCCCAAAGGTGACGTCCTGCACGGCGTCTACCGTGCGATACTGACGCCGGAAAAAATGCCGCAGTGTCCCCTTCAACCCAGCCGCCTTGGTGGCTACCTGGTAGCGTTTGCTGAGCTGCTCTACCTGAATAAAAGCCATAGCCAACGGCACTGCCTGATTACCCGATGGCATCCACTGTAACGCCTGGGGTGACAGGTTAGGGGCACAAAAGTTAGAAGCGCTAACCCCAGGGGCATTAACCCCAGGGGCGCAGGCTCTTGCGCCCCTGGGGTTAGCGGTTTAATTAAACCGTCCTAAAAACAGGAAGCACTACAACACCGCCTGGCGCAGGAAATTGACCCGCTCATTTAGGCCCATAGTGCTGAGTCGGCCAATTAGTGCCTGGGTAGCGGGAGTTTCGCTACGGCAGGCACTCAAGGGCAGGGGGTCTTGCCAGTCTCGGCGGCTAAATAGCCGATGCCAGAAGGCTAGCTTCATGTTCAGGTTCAGCGCTCTGTAGGCATGGGTAAAGCGAGTATCGGCACCGCTTAGAATATCCCGTAAGATATCGAGCTGCTCGGCTCGGCTCATCTGGTTTAGATGCTGGAGCAGTTGCTGCACGGCCTGAGAAAACAAGGCGAGGGGAGCCACCGAGGCAAACGCCTGGCCCAAGGTATCGTAGGCTTGCCATAGAATAGCCAACTGGCAGTCTACGTCAGCGGCCTTGAAAATAGTGATTGTCTCTTCAAATTTGAGTCTAATGTCAACGGCAGTCATAATCGAATCCCCTTGTGCTTGTTATGGCTATGCTCCAGTGGGGGGGCCAGGCGCTGTCGATACTTGACCGACAACCTCAACCGTCACTGAAACCTTGAACAAATAAAAATCAATAGCTTTTATCTACTGTTTATATTGATCCCCATATTTTTAAGGGTTGGGTGAAATCTTCCAAGTTTCTTTGGATTTGCGGATTACGCTAGACTTGCTTTGGCCTAGGTTTTCCCCAGAGCATTTTAGACAGCCAGATCTTGATATCAGTTGATGGGGATCTCTGGGCGTGCTTTTGGGGCGTGCTTTTGGGGCGTGCTTTTCTGGGGCACTTCTCTGGGGCACTTTAGCCGATGGTCAGAGGGTTGTTCCTTGCAGTGAAAAGGCTATCTATGTTTCGACGTAAATCGGTACCGCTGTTGACCTATCTCAGCCAGAAAACTGAAGTGGAGGGCTCGCTCCATGCCGAAGGGATGCTGCGGGTAGACGGTGTGATTCATGGCACGGTTGAGGTGCAGGGAGATTTAGAGATTTCAGAGTCTGGCCTTATTGAAGGCGCTGAGGTCAAGGCCCACAACATTGTTGTGCAGGGGGTACTCAAAGCTCGCGTTTTTGCCGATGGCAAGCTGACCCTGAGCCGCACCGCCCACCTGGAGGGCGATGTGGTGGCTGGGGCGCTAGAAATTGAGCCCGGAGCTTACTACACCGGCTACATTGAAACCCGAGATGCCCGATCGCTTCCCCCCGCCCGTGACCTGCCAGAACTCTATGGCACCACAGAGTACGGCCCTACGGAGACTCCATAATCCGCTATCTGCGGGTCACTCGTGCAGGAACCAGGTCGCCAGGCTTACCCCGACAACCACCAGTAGCCAGGTTGATGGCATCAACAACTGCCCCAAACCAGGCAGATGAATAACCACCTCACACAAGGTCAGAATTGCTGCCGTGCAGGCCAACAATAGAACAATATCCATTGTTTAGACACTTCTACATCTGTCTACCGTTGTATATCACGGCAGGCGTTGTTGAGCATGATGGAGTTAATGCTTTGGAGTGAGGTCATGGCTAAATTCCCTCAGTTGCGGTGGACGGTTACCCTGGGCGCTACTTGGCTAGCGTTGGCGGGGCTAGTGCCAGTGCTGGCGCAATCGGGTCTGACTCTATCTCAGGCCAACCCTACAGCCACGGCCAGTGGCACAACGGTCGGGGTATTCCCCCTGGCTAACGTGGCCAGCCGGGATCATCGGGGTCTGATTTGCACCGGCTTTGCCGATACCAACCCAGACCACGTTCTAACCCTTCAGGATCCCATCGAGCAGTTGACCATTCGAGTAGACAGCGGCGGTAACGACACCACCCTGCTGGTGCAAGGGCCAGACGGCGTGGTGCGTTGCGGCGAAGATGTAGATCGCCGCAACCCCGATGCCCAAATCAAAGATGGCGGCTGGGGGCCAGGCAGCTACAGTGTTTGGGTTGGTGCCCACAACCAGGGGCAGCGCCACAGCTATTCCCTCATCGTTGGCCCCTAGCCCGCTGGGGTAGCTTCTGGGGTGGACAACCCGCGTTAGGATAAGGATGCCGCAAATTTTTTCCTAAACCCCCGTGCTTAACACTCTGGTTGCAGATTTTCGCATTGTCTTTGAGCGTGACCCTGCCGCGCGTAACTGGCTGGAGGTAATGACCTGCTATCCCGGTCTGCACGCGCTGGTGCTGCATCGCTTCAGCCACTGGCTATGGAATCTGGGCTTACCTGTGGTGCCCCGGCTGATGTCTCACCTGGGCCGGTTTTTGACCGGCATTGAGATTCACCCTGGGGCCACCATTGGCCAGGGCGTTTTTATCGACCACGGCATGGGCGTTGTGATTGG
>CAYUBC010000436.1:0-3897 GCA_964442885.1 uncultured bacterium
TGCGCGCGCAGGCAACTAGTCAACAAGATCGAGGCAGTGTCCCCACCAGCCTTAGGGGCAGGTTAGTCATAATCACCACCGTAGCGGGCAGCGATTTTACCGAAAATAACATTGGCACCGCGCTCGCATTTTCCTAGCGTGGCTAACAACCATCATCCTCATAGCCTAAGCAGAGGTTGAGCAAAAGTCGGCTGGTAGGATGTTGGTTGTGGAGGGGCATCTACTACCGAGAGCTGTACTTTAACCCTGGATGACGATATCCCTAGGTTTACTGGCTGAGGCTAATCCTTGGGACGAATCGCGATCGGAGGTGTTGTGATCACGCCAATCAGGTGCTCGCTCGAAAAGCACAAACTCGACGCCTCTGAATTGACCGGGATTTGAAACAAAACATTGTCACTTTTGCCGTTAAAGCGGGCTAAAAACACCGCCAGCAAGCTGCGCAGCAGCGGCTCATCTGATTTGAGGGTGACTGTATACTGATGGCCCCCCATCAGCAGGATCTGGACATCCACGGTTTTGGTTTCGATTTCTGCGGGTTGGGTGGGTACTGATACAGACATTAATCTACTGTTCCTCCTAAAAATTAGACACATTGAGCAATTTCTATCTTTGCAACCCTGTACGAACCTAGGAAAGGTGAACATCTGTCCACCTTTCCTGGTCGAACAGCTTTGTTTTAGCAGAGACCGACAGCGATTATGCCCCGGTGAGCCGCTTAGATGCCCTAGCTCTAGGCAAAAGCAAAGCTGCTGCTGCCAATATCGATGATGTTGATGTCATTGAGAACGGCAATCTCGCGGCCTAGGCCACTAATAACCGCGCCCATTTCGCCCTGGCTGAAGGTCAGATCGCCGACGCTGCCGATGCCTGCAACCCCTGCAAACCCGATGACATCAATGCCTGGCTCAAAATCCACCACGATGTTGGGCATGTCGGGCAGAATACCATTGGCAATCCAGAATTGGTCGGCACCTTCGCCACCGACCATGGTGGTACCACCATGGCCCACAGCGTATAGTGCGTCGTCGCCCACGCCACCCAGCAGGGTATCGCCGGAACGACCAATCAAAACGTCATTCCCTTCGGCGCCGTAGAGGCGGTTGTTGCTGCCTTCAACCGAAATTAGAACATCGTCGCCTTCGCCGCCAAACAGAACCCGGTTGCCCGTCGCCAGCAGCACGTCGTCGCCAGCGGTGGCCTTTTCGCCGTCGCCTGACACGGTGACGGCAGCGCGCATGGCTTCTGCCAGGTGAGCCAGGTCTACCAGATCGGGAATGCCGGCAATCTCAACGCCGTAGTTTTCGAAGCCCTCGCCGATGTAGCCATCGAGAACCTCAGAACCAGCCCCCTGATAGAAGACGGGCACAGGACGATTGGAGTGGTTGCCCCATTCGTACTTGTCTTCGGGGTTAGAACCAAAGTAGTGACCGGCCAGATCTGGATCAAAGGCCAGGGTTAGGGCCTCTGCTCCGTATTGGCGGTACAGCGTCGGGAAGTTGTCGTTGAGTGTTAGGTAGTGATCGTGATCTGCGGTAACGATCAGCAAGTTCTCTTCCCAGCCGCCATTGGCTTCGATCCAGTCGATGGTGTACTCGACCGCATCGTCTAGGTCGTAGACCGTACCCAGCAGGTTATCCATGTTGTTGTCGTGGAGCACCCAATCCATGTCGCCCTGCTCGACCATCAGGAAGAAGCCGTCTTCGTCCTTGCTGAGGAAGTCGAGGGAAGCCTGGGTCATTTCCAGGAAGCTGGGGTTTTCATTGATTTCACGTTCAATGAATTGATCAATGGTTTCACCTTCAGCCAGGGGGCGAATGGTGTCTGGCAGAGTTCCTGCCCGCTGGGAAGAGCGGTGGGCGAACGTGTTCAGACCGGTGTTGCTGTAATCGCTGTCGGCAGTGCGCATGGGCAGGTTGCCGTTTTGACCGCGCGCGCCATACAGACCCAGCAGGCGATCGCCCTCTTCGGGGCTGAGCTCAGCAGCGGCGTCCATTAGCGTCTGGCCCGCATCTACGCCCCGCTCTAAGAAGGTGTAGCCGAAGCGGTTGTCGGTGGGGTTTTCCACCAGGTGGCTGTAGGTTGACTCGGCGATGAACCGGTACTCGAACTCGCCGCTGGTGTCGGTGGTGTTGTTTAGATCCAGCGGATGCCCACCCCCTAGAATGAGATCGGGCTGAATCTGTAGCAGCATTTGCTGCAGGATGGTGTCGTTTTCGGGGAAGTCGTCGTCGTAATCGTCACGGTTGTTGACGTGGGCTGTGGGAGCCGCAGGCGTGGCGTGGCTGATGGGCACCGATGCCACTACACCCACTGCTTTACCCTCGGCCTTTGCCGTCTCCAAAACGCTCTCGATGGGCTGCTCGTACAGATCGACACCCAGGGCACCGTTGAAGGTTTTGACGCCTGCGAAGAGATTGGTTCCAGCGGCAGAGGAGTCGGTGTAGTTGAGTTCGATGTAGTCGGGGTCGCTGCCGGGGGTCCAGGGATTGATGCCGCCCAGTTCTGGGTCGTAGCCAACCAGGTTGCCGCCATCGGCATCGCCTTCAGGGTTGAAGCTAGGGTCAAAGTCAAAGCCATCGCGAACGCGAGCTTCGCCAGTGCCTCGGTCGTCTGGAACGCCCTCTAGCGCAGAGTTATTATTGTTTCCTTCAACAATAGCCGGGTAGGTGGTGGCAGAGGTGTACTTCTCCAGCTCTTGGAAGCTCAGCCCTTGCCCCGGACCTTCGGTGTAGAAATCTGCCAGGGTTGTGCCGCTGTGACCGGCGTCAATCTGTTTGGCGATCGCAGCGGCGCGAGCCATTTCCCACCCCATCCCGTCGCCAACAAAAACTATGACGTTCTTAGCCATGGTGATGAACCTATTTGAACTAGAGTATCGAGCGCTGCAATATCAGTCTGAAAAACTGATTAAACTCGGAACCATAAACCAGGAATCTAGACGGTGCTTAGGTCTAGGCAGTCTTCAAAGACGGGCACATTCCGCTTTTGTGAACCTCGCCTTAAATATCTCTCTCGGGCAGGAGAGAGATGCTTAATTTGGCTATCCCGCTTGCTTTTTGAGAAAGGGGGTAGGCGGCAAGGGTTGGCTAGAAAAGCTGGGGCACGCGCTCGAAGATTGCAGCTATAGGCTATGGGGTGGGCTTTAATTGGGCTTTATATCTTCGATAAGTTTGTATTAAGGTTCGATTAGGGGACTTACTCTAGACGTTGCCTTGGGGCTAAGAGACGCAGCCGAAGGAAAGAGTGTCGCCGTATGGGATGTCTAGTTTGCTTGGCAGGGATTGGGTGGAAGGCACTTCGCTGTTGCTTTCCCAGGTTTCTTACGGGGGTAAGGTTCAGGCAGTGGGCTTTTGCCCCGCCCTATGGCGACCCAAAGCGGTTTCTTTAACCAGACCCATTGCTTGGATAGTCAGGGTTACCGAGCCTGTAAGGCTCTCAAGGGGTAGTCAGACTTCGGGAATTTTGCCCTGCCCATGGTCATGGGCAGGGTTAGTTGTTTACGGTCTTAAGTCGGGTATGTGGGTCGTATCCCAGGCGGCGGGGTTTCCTGAGAGCCTGTAGACATTATCCTCCGGCCCTCAAGGTTTCTGAGCATGGCTGAACCCATGCTCTTTGTGGCTGACGCGATCACCCAACCCAGCTAAAATTCTGGCCGGTGTGGGCGATCGCACCCTTCCCCTAGCTCAACCCCTACTGCGCCACAGAGCAGCATCACAATCTCTCTTGACAGCTCTTTCGTGAAACGTTCCAAAATTTGTCCAACACAGTGTTGGACAATTACCACTCAGCTACGTCAGGACCTCCTATAGGTAAAGGGGTGGGGTTAAGCCAGATCAGCTGGTTGCGCGCGCAGACAACTATTCAGCCCTCACGCGGAAAGTCACAGCCAGACCG
>CAYUBC010000437.1:0-3890 GCA_964442885.1 uncultured bacterium
CACCGCACCGTTTTATGAGATCCCAGGGTTCTGACCGGGGAAATTCTGTTATTAACCATGATGGACTTAAGAACCCTGGGATCTTGGCTTTAGGCGGGATTTTCTACAATCTGCTGCTGTCGCTTGGCCCAAATGTTATAAGGCAGGGCCGTGATGGCACCGATGACCACGTAGGCAATCACCGTGGGGATGGCGTTTCCGGCACCATTGGCGGCCAGGAGGAAGAGGGCCATGCCAGCATTGCGGGCGATAGTACCGGTGGCGATCGCAGATCGCACCGCAATCTCTGGCCCGCCCAGGCTGTGGCCGCAGGCCAGACCAAGGGCGACGATCAGCGGGATGGCCACTAGCCCCCGCCAGGAGACGGTGGGCAGCACCACAATGCTAATGCCCAGGGCAAACACCAGCAGCACCACAAACAGGGTGCTGGCGATGGTGGACAGCAGTTGGCCAATATCGGCGGCCTGGTCGCCACTAAAGCGACGAATGGCCAGGCCCAGGCCCAGGGGTAGAAATTGGGCGAGAAAGACCTGCTTGGCGATCGCCACATAGTCGGTGCTAGCATCCACGGGGGCAAACAGGCTGCTCAGCACCAGCAGCGTCAGGGGAGTGGTGATAATTGACAGCAGCGCCAGGGTGGCTTGCAGGCTAATGGCAATGTCAGGGTTACTACCCGCCATGGCCGCCCGGCGCGATAACAGGGGTGCCCCCGGTGCCGCGGCCAACACCGCCAGACCCAGGGCCACCCGCCCAACCTGCTGACCGCCGCTGAGCACCAGGTAGCCAATGACCACTGCCCCAACAGGAAACAGCACCAGGGCGGCCAGCAGCGATCGCCCCAACAGCCCCGGCTGCTGCCACAGAGTGGTGAGGCTACCGGGGGAGGTTTGCACGCCCAGCGTAATCATCAAAATAAAGATGGTAAGGGCGGTTAGGGTGGTGACGACCCGACTGTTGAGGGTAAATACTTCGGTGATCTGAACGCCCCCCAGCACCAGGGGAATAAAGGCCGCCAGCCCCAAAAACAGCAGCACCGTGGCCACCACCAGCCCCTGGGACCAGGTGGGAGTGTACTTGTAGTCGTTAGACTCAATGGTCTTGAGGGTGCTCCAATGGTTGACGATCGCCATCACCAGGGTGGCCAGCCCCAGGGTCATTAAACTCAGCCCCAGCACCCGCTCCTCCGTCAGCCGATTGATGCTCAGGCCCGGTTGGGTGCGATCCAGGTAGGTGAACAGGCGATCGATGCCAAAGCCAAAGCTAATCATCGACAGGGCAGTGCGAATCCAGGCCATCAGCGTCCGTTCTTCGGCAGCGCGGGTGCGTTCCTTGGCCAGTTCGGTACGCAGCTCGGCCAGGTCGGTACGCTCCATCGAGAGGCCGGTGCGCTTTTCCGCTAGGTCGGTACGCTTTTCGGCCATCACCGTGCGCTGCTCGGCCATCTCGGTGCGCTGCATAGCCAGCTCGTTATTGTTCGGCAGCTTGGCGAGGGCCGTGTCCTGGAATGGAGAGGGGGAATCGGTGGGGGTGGACATGGGGTAAAGGGTGGGGGGTAAGGGTCGTCTGGTAGAACTTATCTACTCTCTGCTGTGAGGCTATTGCCGGAATGGGTTTTAGGTGATCAGGGGGCCAAGTAACACGCCGATGAAGGCAATCGTGCCGAGAGCCGTGAGGATGTAGGCCACCACCAGAGAGGGGGAATGCCGAGATTGGTAGACTAGGTCGTTGCGTTGAATGCGTTTCAGTTGGCGCTGATGATCGAGGGCAGCAAACAGCATGGCAAAGGTGCCCAGGGCGACAAAGGACAAGCCCAAAATGCGGGTCAGCCGCAGGGGGTTAACGGCATCCCCCACGGCCCGATGAATGGCGGCCACAATGCTGTCGATACCAAAACCAAAGCCAATCAGGGCAAGGGAGGTGCGAATCCAGGCCATCAGCGTCCGTTCTTCGGCGGCCCGGTTACGTTCTTTGGCCAGTTCGGTGGCAGGGTTGGGTTGGGTCATGGGAAAGGGGAAGGATTGGGGATTTTGGATTTTGGCGGGTCATCCCCTCCTGGGAGGGGCAGGGGTGGGTTAGCAATTTTGAACTTTGGCGGGTCATCCCCTCCTGGGAGGGGCGGGGGTGGGCTAGCAATTTTGAATTTTGAACTTTGAATTGGGAAAAAGTGGGCTATTCTCAGGACAAAAGAGGGGCGATGGCCTCCAAGGGCCGGTCTTTGACCATCTCAGGCGACGAAGGAGTGGGAAAGCAATGACAGATGGTGAACCTCAGAAGCCGCTGCCCATCAACCCGACTAATGAGTTGGCGAAGGAGCGCAACCGGGCGGCGGCGGAACGAACGATTAATGCCTGGTTGGGGGTTTGTTTGAGCTTGATGGGTTTTGGGGTGGCCCTGAACCAAATTTTTCGCAGTTTGCGTCGGCGCTTTCCGACTATGGATCCGACTATTACCAGGGAAACCGCCACGCTGATTGGCATGGGGTTTGTGGGGGTAGGGCTGGTGGTGCTGGGGTTTGCGTTGGTGCAGCATCGGTTGGCGGTTAAAAGTATTGAGCGGCAAGATTATTTGCTGTTGTCGGTGCGGGCGTTGAACCGGGTGGTGGTGTCGGGTATTGTGCTGGTCGGGGTGACAGGGTTAGTCATCACGTTGTATTTCTTGTAGACGCCTAAAATAGACCCTGTCTATTTTGGAACCAGGAGTCACCCTCATAGCTGTAACCCCAGCCATATCAATATCAGAACACCAAGCACCAGAACCACCAGACCCGTGGTGCCCCCTAGTGACCAGCGGGGCGTGTAGAGGTAGACGGGGGCTTTGAGGCGAAGCATTTCGCCCTGGTAGTCACGGGTGGCCAGCAGCAGGTTAAAGATACCCAGGCCAATCAGCGCCAGGCTGAGGAGGTAGGCCCATTGGTCAATATAGCGACCACTGGGGGCAATGGCCCCGACAATTTGATCGATACCCGTGCCAATACCAACTAGGGTGAGGCTGCTGCGCACGAAGGACAACAGGGAGCGATCAGCGGCCAGGTGGTTGCGCTCGCGGGCGAGTTCGTCCTGAGGGTTGAAATCGGCCATGGCTAACCGCCTTGGGGAGGGGAGGGGACGGATAGGGCGGGGGTGGCTGGCGATCGCTCCCGCTCCTGGACGGCCTCTAGGGATTGGCCGGTGGTTTCAATGCGGAACTGGTAGGTGAGCAGGGCGGCTAACCCACAGACCAGCGCCAGGCTTACCAGCAGGGGCGGAATTCCCCAGGTCTTGGCCAAAATGGGTAGCACAAAGGTGCCTAGCACCGCCCCCGCCTTGGCAAAGGCCGCCGCAAACCCGGCTCCCGTGGCCCGCAAATGGGTGGGAAACACCTCCCCAGACAGCAAAAAGGTGGTGGCGTTGGGGCCAGCGTTCATCATCAAGTTAAACACCAAAAAACCCGCTAATACCAGGCCGGTTTCTGCCCCGCTGCCAGAGGCCACCAGCCCAGAGGTAGCCAGCAGCAACAGTCCCACCGCCATACCGATAAAGCCGATGACTTGCAGGCGAATGCGTCCCAGCCGCTCCACCAGGGCCACCGCACCGAGAAACCCGACAATCAAAAACACATCCACCAGGGCGGCACCCTTGGCCGAGTTCATTTCCCGCACCATAAAGTCTGTTTCGGTGGAAAAGGCCAGCATCGCAATAATCGTCGGGGTAAAGATGCCGATGCCGTAGGTGGCAATATCCTGCAAAAACCAGGGCAGCGAGGCCAGCAGGGTACTGCGCCGATGGGTCGGGGTAAACAGCGCGGCCAGGGTAGCCGGTTCCTGCTCTGGGGGCGGTTCCAGGTCGGCAGTAATGACAACGGATTCTCCCAAAAGCTGGCTGGCCGCTGCCGAGGCTTCAGCATACTCGCCC
>CAYUBC010000438.1:0-3888 GCA_964442885.1 uncultured bacterium
ACTCCCCAGGCTTGGTAGCCTAGTCATCACATCCAGAACTTATGACTGTCCAGTCTGAAAGCATGGCCATTAGTAATGGGCAACTCGCCCTGGCGGCGCTGTTGATTTTGGTGAATGTGGGGCTCTCGATGGCCTTGCAGTTGGGGTTGGCGCAATCGCTGCTGATCTCGTCCCTCCGTATGATGGTGCAGCTTTTGCTGATTGGCTACGTGCTGGAGTGGCTGTTTACCCAAGAGAACGCCCTGGTGATTTTGGCCATTAGCGTGCTGATGACCAGTGTGGCGGGCATTGCCGCTGTAAACCGCACCAAGCGCCGTTTTGCCGGTATTTACTGGAACAGCCTGTTGTCGGTGCTGGCCTCGTCAGCCCTGGTGACGGGGTTTGCTGTGGTTGGCATTGTGCGGGTAGAGCCCTGGTACGACCCGCAATATCTTATTCCTGTATTAGGCATGGTGCTGGGAAACACCATAAACGGTATTTCCCTGGGGCTCGACCGATTTATGGAAGGCCTCAACAGCCAGCGCGACCAGGTTGAAACCCTGCTATCGCTGGGGGCAACTCGCTGGGAGGCCGCCCATCGCCAGGTGCGCGAGGCGATGCGAGTGGGGATGATTCCCACCATTAACTCGATGTCAGTAATGGGAGTGGTGAGCCTGCCGGGCATGATGACCGGGCAAATTTTGGCCGGGGCTAACCCCATCGACGCTGTGCGCTACCAGATTGTGATTATGTTTATGATTGCCGCAGGCACCGCCCTGGGGATTTTTGGCGTGGTGCTGCTGGCCTACAAGCGACTCCTGAGCCCTGAGCATCAACTGCGGCTAGATTTGCTTCAGCAGGTGGGGCATTAGGTGGGGCTATTAATGATGCGGTGATACTGGTCAAGGGTAACTTCGGCTAGCATTGGGGTGGGGACGGCGGATGGTGGTATGGATCGATATCGCTATGGGGTCAAACACTGCTGTACCCACCGGCGATCGGCCTCCGGCAACGAAGGCTCTGGTACGGGCTCGCTGTAGTCAATCCGCAGATCAAGGTTGCCGTCATCGTAAACTGTTTGCACAAGTGGCTGTACATCAACCTCAAGAGGGGCATCTTCAGGCTGAAGCGGCAGGTAAAAGGTCGGAATGCGATCGCGCAAACTAAACCCATACAGGTCTGCATTGGGCCGCTGGGTAGCATCGCTGACTAGAATCCGATAGTCACCCAGCCAGCTTACCCCTGCCATGGGCATGGGCCGCTGGGCTCGGAGCAAATCAATTTCCACCAGATGGGTTTGGCTTTCAAGAATAGTCTGTCTCTTTTTGAGGTAACTCCGCCACCCCTCCCCTCGCTTATTCTTAAACCACAGTAGCTCAAGGGCGGCAATCACGGCGTGGGTTTTGACCTGGCGGACTTCCAGGTAGCGTTCTTTGACTTCAATGGGGTCAACGACTTGAACGACTTGAGGCTGGGCTTGAGGCAGGGTTACGGTGCCCATGGCTGCCGGGGCAGGCTGACCAGGTTGAGCCGCAGCAAACACAACGGCATCCGGAATGCTAACCAATACCCCGTCTGAGTCGTCCTCCAGGTAGGTTCGGGTTTCAATGGCGGCGTAGTATTTCGGGCGCAGGCGGTGGCCTAAATGGTTCGCCAATGCCACAATTAAACGGCTGTGCACCTCTGGCCATAAAAACGAGGCTTCCAGGTAGGGGTTCATGCCAGGGAAGGGAAAGGGCATGGCGGCCACTCGAAGGCGGTATTCCTCACTATATCGTTCCAGGATGTTAGCCGCCACAGCATATTAGCCGCCGCTGTGGCCACACGGTTGCTGTGGCTGAAAGATGAGTTCCCGTTGCTCAATGATTCGTAATACTAATTTGATGGCTAACTGGCCGATGAAAAACGTGATGGGGTAACAATTTCAGTCACCTATAACCTGTCTTAAAGTTTTTCATAACCCTACCTTTACACAGGAAAATATGGGTTTCCCGTAGGATTGTCATGCAAATTCTCTAATTCTTTGCATAGGTTTTACTATGGGCAGTCGTTGGTTCGGCAGTCTTAAACGGCTCTTTTCTAGCCGCCGTTGGCAGCGGGTTTTGTCGCTATCAGCGGCGTCCTTTTCGGTAGTTCTATTAGTCGCAGCCTGTGCCGTATCTCAGGAAGATTTGAGTCAGGCTGATAGCGCTAATCCGGGTGCGCCGGGTGGTGCGGCTGGGGATTCGTCCATCACGGTTTACACCGCTCTGGAGGATGATCAAATCAGCGGCTATTTGGAGTCCTTTAAGGAACAGCACGCCGATATTACGGTGAATATCGTGCGTGACTCCACCGGCATTATTACCGCCAAGCTGCTGGCAGAAGCGGATAATCCCCAGGCGGATGTAGTTTGGGGCACCGCCGCCTCCAGTTTGCTGGTGGCCGAAGAAAAAGGGCTGCTGGAACCCTATGCCCCAGTCGGCTTAGAGGCGGTGAATCCAAAGTTTCGGGATGAAGCCAACCCGCCCAAGTGGGTCGGTATTGACGTGTGGATGTCGGCCTTTTGCGTCAACCCCGTTGAGTCTGAAAAGCTGGGCCTGCCTATTCCCAAAGGCTGGGCCGATTTGACCAATCCGGCCTACCAGGGTCACATTGTGATGTCTAACCCGGCCTCCTCCGGCACCGGATTTCTCTCGGTATCCTCGATTCTGCAAAATTCTCCCACGGAGGAAGAGGGCTGGGCTTACCTGGATAAGCTCCACGCCAATATTGCTCAGTATATGCACTCCGGCTCTCGCCCCTGTAAAGCGGCTGGCCAGGGTGAATATCCCATTGGTATTTCCTTTGGCTACCGGGCTGTAAAGCAAAAGAATGACGGTGAACCCATTCAGCCTGTCTTCCCCGTCGAAGGCTCTGGTTGGGATGTGGAGGCTAACGCCCTGATTCGCAAGCCTCAGATTAAGGATGCGTCTAAGGTATTTCTAGATTGGGCAATTTCGCCCACCGTATCGGCAAAGTATGCCGAGAGCTTTGCTATTACCGCCGTGAAGACGGATGTTCCCCCACCGGCAGGGTTTCCGGCAGATCCTATTGCTCAACTAGCCGATAACGATTTGCGCTGGGCGGCCTCCAATCGCGATCGCATCCTTGAGGAATGGACGAAGCGCTTCGACGCCAAGTCTGAACCCAAGACCTAATCACCTTGCTGAGCTGACCGTGGGGGGAAGGGAATCAACTTTCCCCCTTGACCTTTTTTGGCACCCTAACCATGACCTTCTCAGAGCAATCCGCCGTTTCCAGGCTGGGAGAAAATCTCGGTTCTTCTCAATCCACCGCAACTTCTACAGCGGCGATCGCGGCTGACCGACAGCTTCAGGAGCCCTACCTGCGCATTGAAAACGTCCACAAGACCTTCGGCAAATTTGTGGCCCTGAAGGACATTTACCTGGATGTTTACCCCGGCGAATTTGTCTGTTTGCTGGGGCCAAGCGGCTGCGGCAAGACCACCCTGCTGCGGATTATCTCTGGCCTTGAACAACAGAGCCAGGGTCGGGTTGTCCAGGGCGGTAAGGACGTGTCGAACCTGCCGCCTTCCATGCGCGACTTTGGCATTGTGTTTCAGTCCTACGCGCTTTTTCCTAACCTGACGGCTAACCAGAACGTGGCCTACGGGCTGCAAAACCAGAAGGTGCCCAAACCCCAAATTGAAGCCAGGGTGAAGGAACTGCTGGAGATGGTGGGTCTGGAAGGCATGGGCCACAAGTATCCCGCTCAGCTATCTGGCGGGCAGCAGCAGCGGGTGGCCCTGGCGCGTGCCCTGGCCCTGTCTCCTGGCCTGCTGTTGTTGGATGAACCCCTCTCGGCCCTGGATGCCCAGGTGCGGGTGAAACTGCGTACCGAAATTGCTGACCTTCAGCGTCGCCTCGC
>CAYUBC010000439.1:0-3880 GCA_964442885.1 uncultured bacterium
ACCCCTCCCAGGAGGGGAATTCAAAATTTCCCTTCCCGC
This sequence comes from uncultured bacterium, assembly GCA_964442885.1. Classification (GTDB taxonomy): domain Bacteria; phylum Cyanobacteriota; class Cyanobacteriia; order Phormidesmidales; family Phormidesmidaceae; genus Nodosilinea. Next base: position 40 of record CAYUBC010000439.1, read on the forward strand.
TTTTCTATACCAGCGGCGACTTGGCCGGAATCCCGGGCAGGCGGGGAAATTTATCCGAGGTGCGGCTGGCTTTGGTAAGAATAACGTTGTGGCGAATGCCCTGGGTTAGTGGTGTGGTTCTGGGCTGCACTTCCTGGAGTTGGCCGCCCAGGCGCGACAGAATGGCGACTAGGCCAGTTTCTTGTGCCGTTGTCCACTGGCCCCGATAGAGGATGGCCTGTCCACCCAGTTTTAGCAGTGGTAAGGCGTACTCGGCGCAGGTGTTGACTGGCCCCACGGCGCGCAGCAGGGCTAAATCGTAGGTTTCTCGATGTACTGGCTGCTGGCCGACGTGCTCGGCTCGTTCGGGCAGATAGCTGACATTTGGCAGGCCCAGGGCTTGGCTAATGCTTTCCAGAACGGCGATTTTTTTGCGGGTGGCATCCATCAGCGCTACGGACCACTGGGGAAACGCAATGGCTACCGGGAGGCCAGGAAAGCCGCCGCCGGTGCCGATATCAATCACCCTCAGCGACGCTGGGGTGAGGGCATCCGGGAGATAGGCGGCTACCCCCTGGAGGGAATCCCACAGATGCTTTTCCCAAAAGTCCTCAGGGCTGGTGATGCGGGTTAAATTCGTGTGCTGATTCGCCTCCAGCACCGCAACGTATAACTGCTGAAACTGCTGCTGTTGCTCGGCATCAGGCTGCCAGCTCAGGGTGGCCTGCCAGTGCTCGCTATAGCTCGGTAGGGGGGCGGTTTGAGCAGGCATTTAGTCCACCTCAGACAGCATTCGTTGAGGCACTGGCCTGAGCCTGCCGTGGTCGAGGTGCCAGCAGCGATCGGCCAGATGGGCTAGCTCGTCGGCATCGTGGGAAACCACGAGCAGCGTCCAGTTTTGCTTAAGTTTCTCCAGCAGGCTAATCACCTGCTGCCGCATTGACCAATCGAGGCCAGCGGTGGGTTCATCCAGCAGCAGCAGGTAGGGTTTGCGAATTAGCTGCACCGCCAGGGCCAAGCGTCGCTGCTGGCCACCACTGAGGGAGTGGGGCAGGGACTCTAGCGGTAATGTCTCTAACCCTACCGCTTGCAAGGCCTGGTCAATCTGGCTGCGCTCTAGCTCTGGATGGCCCAGGCGCAGTTCTTCCAGCAGCGTGTGGCCACAGAAGTGCCGCTCTGGAAACTGAAACACCAGCCCGGCCAACTGTCGCAGGGAGTCTGGCTCCAGGTCTTGCTCACGCCACTGAATGGCACCTGCCGTAGGCCGAGCAAACCCCGCCATGAGTTCCAGCAGAGTGCTTTTGCCAGAGCCGCTGGGGCCATAGATAACCCCTAACTGCTGGGGCGCTAATTCTAAAGAAACCTGATTAAGAATCGCCGTTTGGCTGGCCGGCGGATGATAAGTCAACTCACGGAGATAAAGCATTAATTAATAATTTGTTCTAGGGTAACGCTGTCAATAATTGGAAAAATAGAGCCAGTTCATGGGCCAGTGTATCATCTGTAACATTATGTTGGGGCGGCTGGGTTAGGGCTGTTCAAAATGGGGTTAACAACTATCGCTATGTCTTGAGACATAATCGTAAGTCATAGGCGATACGGATCGTTTCAGGTTGTTATTCAACGAGTCTTGTTATGGTGGTTCACGGTTTACACAAACGGGATTTTCAGAAGGGTTACGGGCGATCGCGCCGTTTTTTGGGGGCCATCCTGACCGGTACGCTGACCAGCTTGGTGATTGGCCTGGCGGCTACCCCGGCCCTAGCTGGCGATCCCTTCCGGCCCAGCGATCCCCACGATATTGGCCCAGCTAGCGAAGCCGCCTTTGAAGCTCTATTCTATGCCGGGGACTATAGTGCCGCCCAGCGGTTGGTCACCCAGGCCATTGCCGCAGAGCCTAACGAACCGATGAACTACGCCATTGCGGCGGCCCTGGGTTATCTCGACAAAGACTTAGCCCAACTGGCTGAACAGGCCAAGCTCACTCAAGAAGCTGCGGCGGCTCTGAAGGAAACCGACGCGCTGCGGGGCCATCTCTACACAGCAGTGGGCATTTTCATGGAAGGAGCCCACGTGATTCAAACCCAGGGCCTGACCCGTGGCACACCGACAGCGCTAAGACTGTTGCAGCGGGTATTTAGCGAACTGGAGGCGGCGGAAAAAATTGACCCCACCGATCCAGAACTGAGCTTGCTGAAGGGATTTATGGATCTGCTGCTGGCCGTTAACCTACCCTTCGCCAACCCCGACCAGGCCATTGCTCGGCTGCAAAATGGCCATCCGGATTATCTCTCTTACCGGGGCATTGCCATCGGCCTGCGCGACCTGGAACGCTATGACGAAGCCCTGGTAGAGGTGAACAAAGCCCTGGCTGCCGCGCCGGATAATCCAGATTTGATGTACTTAAAGGCTCAGATTCTCTTCCTCAAACAAGACTTTGATGCCAGTTTGCCTCTCTACGCCAGCGCCCTGACCTATGCTGACCAATTGCCAGGGTCTACGGTACGGCAGATTCGCTTTGAGGAGTGCCTGGCCCAGGGAAATGACGGCCCCACCTGTGCCGAACGCTCTGATATCAACGCAGGGTAGAAGCTATGCAGGTAGAATTTCGCGAGTGTGATTTCTTTAATTTCTGGATCTGGCTGCGGTTTGAAACGGTGCCCTCGAATCTAGAGCAGCAGTATATCGACGAAGTCTTTTCCTCCTGGTTTTTCCTCGGCAAGTTGGGCGGTTTTAATGCCGAAAACCTCCAGGTGCAAGACACCGGGCTTGACATTAGCTATATGCCCTACGACCAGGATCAACTCGGTAGCAGTATGCTCTCGGTGATGCACAACATGGGCGAAGTGGAGTACGAAGGTACCTGGGCCAGATGCTGGTTTGACCTGGGCACCAGCGATGCCCTGGCGCTGGATGTTCTCCTCAACGCCCTGGAGCAATTCAGCCGCGAATACGTGGTGATTGAAACCTGCTACATTGGCGGCGAAAACCCCGACTGGCCTATCCCCCGTCACCGCCGCCCAGAGTTCGTGGAGGAAGAGGTTTAACGAAACATGCTGCTGACGGAGCTTTCTTCGTGAATGCGCCAGATTGCTTCGCCTAGCAGATTGGCCATAGACAGCACCGTCAACTGCTCAAACTGGCGGTTAGCAGTCATGGGGATTGTGTTGGTGACAATCACTTCCTCAAACAGCCCACCCGATAGTCGCTCCACTGCCGGGGGCGAGAATACCGGGTGGGTGGCGCAGGCGTATACTTGCCGAGCGCCTTCCTGTTTCAACAGCCGCGCCCCTTCGCAAATGGTGCCAGCGGTGTCGATCATGTCGTCTACAAGTACAGCGGTTTTCCCCCGCACGTCGCCAACTACGTTCATAACCTCGGCTACGTTGTGGGCCTGGCGGCGCTTGTCGATAATGGCCAGCGGCGCATCGTTGAGTTTCTTGGCAAAGGCCCGCGCCCGCGCTACACCCCCAACATCGGGAGAAACAACCACCAAATCTTCTAAATTCTTTCTGGCAATATAGTCGATCAACACCGGCGTGCCGTAGACATGATCGCAGGGAATATCGAAATAGCCCTGGATCTGGGCAGAGTGCAGGTCAATGGCTAAGACCCGGCTGGCACCTGCCTTGGTCATCAAGTTAGCCACCAGCTTGGCCGTAATGGATTCACGCCCGGCAGTTTTGCGGTCGGCCCGGGCGTAGCCGTAGTAGGGCACTACCGCTGTAATCTGTCGGGCGGAGGCGCGGCGGCAGGCGTCAATCATAATCAGCAACTCCATCAGGTGGTCGTTCACCGGATGGCAGGTGGGCTGAATCAAATAGACATCAACAAATCTTCTTTACCATCATCACAAGACATC
>CAYUBC010000440.1:0-1623 GCA_964442885.1 uncultured bacterium
CCTGGCTGCACTGGCTAATTTCGGCGTTGAGTGGAACCGTCGAAATCGAGAAACACACCGCCTGGCTGAAGCACGACAGAGAGATGATAGAGAAAGAGATCGAAGAGCTGAGGAAAGAGAACGAGAGGAGGAAGCTAGAGAACGAGACGAGGAAGCTAGAGTACGAGAGGAGGAGGCTAGAGTACGAGAAGAGGAGGCTAGAGTACGAGAAGAGGAGGCTAGGGTACGAGAGAATCGACGAGATTTACAGGAAATTAGACGAGATCGACTTGAAATACAGTACCGCGCCGCCCAAATCCGATATCAGCTAGAGCCCAATGAGAGCAGTCGCCAGGCGTTAGCCCTCGTCTTGGCCAAGCTGGAAGCGTATCGCCAAACCCTTCAATGACGAACAAGACTTCCTCATCGACTCAAAGTACAGTGCCTTGCGGCCCAAATCCGATATCAGCTAGAGCCCAGCGAGGGTAATCGCCAATAGCTAGGTGAGGGCTGCTTCACGATTTTTTTGCAGCAAAGTTTGGAGACGGCTTTGGGAGGTTTCAGACACTTTGAAGCCAATAATTTCCTCTGAGGTGGGTTGACTGATGAGGAGGTCGAGAATTTCTTGATAGATGCTGGAGGAGTTGAGCAAGTTGGGAGTGGGAACATTTTGCTCTGGGGGCTGTTGACTGAGTAGGGTCGTGGCGATAAGCCGGGTAAAGAGGTCAGAAAATTGGCTTTGATAGGGGGCAAGCCGTTGAGCGAGGTCATCGGGGATGTCGATGGTGATCTAGGCCATAGCAGTTCTAGACCCTTACTTTAGGGCAGGGCTGAGGGTCGGGGTTAGCTAGTGAGCAGTGGTTAATCAGGCAGGGCTGTTGGTAAGCGGCTTCGGTTTCTAGGGGCGGCGGCGGCTGGCCAAACACCATGGTGCAGCTAAAGTCCTCAAAGTTGGGGGTCATCGTCAGGGGAATGCCAAAATCCTCAGTAAAAAAGCGCTGAGTAGGTAGCTTGCACATGTTGACGCACATGCCGACACAGCGGCTTTCGTCTAAATAACGGCATTTTTTGATGTGTACGCCGCTTTTTTGGCGGCGCGTGCTGTGTCCATCAGGGATATCTACTTCGATGACCTCACAAGGGCCAACCAACCACTCAAACAGCAGGGTGGCGAACCAGGCGTTGAGTTCGCAAACCAGGCGCGTAGGGGAGAACAGGTTGCGGATTAGCCAGAGCACCTGGGTCGGCACTAGGGACTTAAGCACAATGGCGACCAGCGCCTGTTGTGCTTGAGCGCTCCTCCCCTGCATGATTTGCTTGGAGAGGTCTACAAACCCGTCGTACCCCTCTAACCGGGTATTTTTGCCCAGAGCCTTGGCCATTTTGCGTCTAAACAGCCAGATAAATAGCCGGTCAAAGCGGCTGTCATGGTACAGAGTTTTGTCTGAGAGAGGGCTTGCGCTAGGGGCAGAGGACGATCGCATGGCCAGGTACAGAGCAGCACTTTCTCTAGGGTAGGGCGTATTAGTGCTGATTGGGGATGATTCCCACTTTGGCAGCGGCTTTTCGTCTGGCGGCAGGTTCCAGAATACCCGGCTAGGTTCGGCTTTCCACCGCAAACTGCTGAGCGTAGAACTGAGCGTA
>CAYUBC010000440.1:1633-3873 GCA_964442885.1 uncultured bacterium
TAGCGGCTTTTTTGAGCCAGCAGCTCGCTGTGGGTGCCCGCTTCAATAATTTGCCCCTTTTCAAGCACCAGAATGCGATCGGCACGGCGCACGGTGGCCAGGCGGTGAGCGATGATGAATACGGTGCGATCGGCCATCAGTCGCTCCAGGGCTTCCTGCACCAGTGCTTCAGATTCGGCATCCAGGGCAGAGGTGGCTTCATCGAGGATGAGAATGCGGGGGTCGAGCAGCACCGCGCGGGCGATCGCCACCCGCTGCCGCTGCCCACCAGACAGGTTGACCCCCCGCTCCCCCATCCAGGTGTAGTAGCCCTGGGAAAACTGGCTAATAAACCCGTGGGCGTTAGCAATGCGGGCCGCCTGTTCTACCGCTGCCAGGTCATAGTTTTTCTGGCCAAAGGCGATATTTTGAGCAATGGTGCCGGAAAATAGCGTTGTTTCCTGGGGCACAATGCCGATCTGGCGGCGCAGGCTGGGCAGGGTAACGGTGGCAATATCCACATTGTCGATCAGCACCTGACCGGCCTGAGGATCGTAAAACCGGGGCAGCAGGTTGACCAGGGTAGACTTGCCAGCCCCAGAAGCGCCTACCAGGGCAATTTTCTCGCCGGGGAGCGCAATTAAATCCAGGTTGCGCAACACCGGCTCAGCGGCGTCATAGCCGAAGGTGACATTGCGGAGCTCGACTCGTCCGGTGACTGGCGGCAGATCTATTGCGTTGGGCAATTCTCGCACCGCTGGCTCGATCTCAAGCAACTCCACAATGCGGTCTACAGAGGCTTCGCCCTGCTTGAACTCGCTGTAATTGTGGATGAAGTGGTTGACCGGGTCAATCAGCATCAGGGCGGCAATCACATAGCTGCCAAAGGAAGCCCCCGTGAGGTTGCCCTGGGAAATTTGCCAGGTACCCATCAGCAAAATTAGCACCACCACCAGGCCGTAGAGAAAACCCACCACGGGATACTGCACTGCCTGTAGCCAGGCGGCGCGATACCTGGCCTGGCGATTTTTCTCCGCTTCTTGGATGAAACGCTCAATTTCGTAGTCTTCAGCGGCAAAGGCGCGCACCAGGCGAATGCCGCTAAACACCTCCGTGACCAGGGAGGATAAATCCGACACTAAATTCTGGCTGCGGCGAGAAACCTTCAGCATCTGGCTGCCAAACCAGCCCGCCAGCACCGCCAGCAGCGGAATCAGCACCATGGCGGTGAGGGTGAGCTGCCAGTTGAGGTAGACCATGTAGCCCACCACCACTACCAGTTGCAGCATGGAGGGAATGAAGTCGTGGAAGAGCTTTAGCACCACTTCGCCGATGCGGTCGATGTCTTCCGTGAGCCGGTAGGAGAGGTCCCCGGTTTGGCTGCGCTCAAAGTAGGACAGGCTGAGCCGGTGGATGTGGGTGTAAACATCTTTGCGAACGTTGAAGGCAACTTCCAGAGCGGCCTTCGACATCAGCGCATCCTGAATGTACTGGCCCACTTTTTGCACGGCAAACCCGGCCATCGTAATCGCTACTAGCCGCGATACCGATGGGAGATCCCCCGCCGATAGCTTGGTCAGCACCTGGCCCGACAGCCAGGCCAAAATCGGCCAGTAGCCTACGAAAATAATGGTGCCTATCATCGCCTGGGCCATGGTGCGCCACTCTTGCCGCACGTAGGGGGCCAGAATCCAATAGTTTGAGCCTTTAGAACGGCGCTGGTGGGTCAAGGGTGAGAAACCTGCTCAGGTGGGCAACTGTTCAATCACGCTATCAGGTTTAGGGGCATCGTGCATTGGGGGTGTGTGACATTTTACCGAGGGGGTCGGGGCGACTACAATCAATGGGTTATGAATTGCTGCTAAGAGGTGCCCTTCCCCATGCCCACCGTTGTCGTCGCTACGGGTAACCCTGGCAAACTCAAGGAGATGCAGGCCTATCTAGGCGATCTGGGGTGGGATCTACAGCTCAAACCTGATGGGCTAGCTATTGCCGAAACCGGGACAACTTTTTTGGAAAACGCCCGGTTAAAGGCGGCGGGAGTGGCAAAGGCACTGGGGCAGTGGGCGATCGCTGACGACTCTGGCCTCCAGGTCGATGCCCTCAACGGTGCCCCTGGCCTCTACTCCGCCCGCTATGCCGACAGCGATCCGGCCCGCATTGAACGAGTGTTGAGGGAATTAGAAGGAACCACTCACCGGGGCGCTCAATTTGTCTGTGCCGTTGCCTTGGCCCGGCCCGATGGCACCATTGCCCTGGAA
>CAYUBC010000441.1:0-3872 GCA_964442885.1 uncultured bacterium
TGAGGGGGTGTTTGGGGGCAGTGTCGAGGGCGGGGGCGCTGCGTTCCAGGGATTCCAGAACCTGGAGGATGTTGAGGGCGGCGCGGTAGCCTTCGGAGACCAGGTCTTGGTAGTCCTGGCTGTGGTCGAGGGGGGCATCGTAGAAGTCGGTGTTGAGCAAGCCCAGGATGCCGAGTACGCCGTTGAGTTGAGAGCGCACTTTATAGGAGGTTTGGCGCAGTAGTTTGGCCTCCAGCAGCCGAGGGCCAGGAGCGGCCTGGGGCTGCTCAGCAAACTGCATGGCATAGAGAGCGGCGTAGTGCTGACCTCTGGCGAGGAGGGTGTGGTGGTTGCCAACTTCGACGACACGGCCTTTTTCCAACACGGCAATTTGGTCAGCTTTGTGAACAGTAGACAGTCGGTGAGCAATAATCAGGGTGGTGCGATTCTGGCTGAGATCATCAATGGCCTGCTGGACGAGGCGCTCGGAGAGGGTATCGAGGGCGCTGGTGGCCTCATCCAGAATCAGGATTTCGGGATTTTGCACCAGGGCCCGGGCAATGGCCAGCCGCTGGCGCTGCCCACCGGATAGGAGAATGCCGCGATCGCCAATCATCGTGTCGTAGCCCTGGGGCAGCTTGAGGATAAACTCCTCTGCGTTGGCGCGGCGGGCGGCTTCTGTGACCTCGTCATCGGTGGCCTGGGGGTAGCCATAGCGAATATTGTCTTTGACTGAGGCGTTGAACAAAAAAGTGTCCTGGCTAACAATGCCCAGCCGGCGACGAAAGGAATGAATGTCAAACTCCTTCAGGTCAACGCCATCGATTTCAATGCAGCCCTGGGTAGGGTCATAAAAACGAGGCAGCAGATCGGCTAGGGTGGACTTGCCTGCCCCGGACGCTCCCACCAGGGCCAGGGTTTGGCCCTTAGGCAAGGTGAGATCCACGTCCTGCAAGGCCCAGCCGTCGGCCCGTGGGTAGCGAAACGTAATATGGTTGAAGCGAACTCCCTGGCTGAGCTGAGAGAAGGGCCGGTAGCCAGCGGTCATAAAGGGCTTGGTGTCTCGGTTGAGGAAGCCCGCTAACACCTCGGCACTGGCGGAATTGCTGGCTAACTGGCTGCGGCTGCTGTTCAGTTGCCCGATAAAGGGCAGCAAGCGAAACAGCACCACCAAATAAATCAAAATAATCGACGAGAACGCCTCTAGCTGGCTGGCAAAGAGCGATCGCCCTGCCATCACTAACGAAATAAAGGCCAAAATGCTCAACATTTCGTTGAGGGGGCCAATGCCAGCAAATACCGTTTGAGACTTAAACTCGGCGGCCTCTCGCTGACGGATCAGGTGGTTAAGGGTGGCCAATTCGCGGTCTTCGCTGGCGGTCGCTTTAACTAGTCGAATCCCCGATAACACCTCAATTGTGCGGCTTGAAAGGGCCGCTGCTGCTTTAGAAAGCTGCTGCCCAAAGGCCTTGGCTTTATTAATAGACACCTGGTTAGCCAGGGCAACCAACACCATGAGCCCCACAGAAACCACGGTCAACTGCCAGGAAATCACAATCAAAATGCCCACAAAAACCAGAATGGTAATGGTCAGCGTGGCGATTCGATCCAGGGTTCTCACCGCTACGGCAACTCGGCCAACCTCGGTATTGAGGTAATTCATTAAATCGCCGAGCCGGACGTTAGCGTGGTAGTCCAAATCCACATCTAGCAGTAGTTGTAAGCCCTCCTTGCGCAGGGTATAGACGTAGGAGTGACTGAGCAAGTTGGCGATAATAGAGCCGCCATAGGTGGCTGCATTTTTAAGCAGCAATACCCCGATTAGAAAGGCAGTCATAGCCAGGGCGCGACGACCTTCTGGCAGCCCCTCAAACATCAGGAATAGTGGCCTTAGCACGGGCGGGAAGTTAGTCGTGCTGAGAATATCCTGTCCTAATAAATCCAAAATCAAAGGAATGATTAAGGTGATGCCAATACCATTGAAAATTGCCCCTGATAGCCCAAAAATAATGGACCAGCCGAATAGGCTAGGGGATTTTTTGGCAATGCTAGCCAGTAAGCGATTGGCACTCATAGACGTTCTCAGACCTATCTATTCAAACCGACGATTAGACTTACAAATTAAACCCACACATCAAACCTGCAAATTGGCTAAAACCTGCTTCAGTTGGGTGGCCATAGCGTCCAGGCTGTAGAACTGGCAACATCGCTCTCTGGCGGTTTGACCCAGCCGTTGAGCCTGGGGCCAATCGGCAAAAATGGCTTCTAACTGGTTGGCCAGGTCAGCGGGCGAGTCGGGATCGGCCAGGTAGCCCGTATCGCCCAGAATCGTGGGGATATCCCCCACTCGTGTAGCCAGAATAGGCTTGGCCATCGCCATGCCGTCGGTCAACTTGAGGGGGAACTGGGCCAGAGCGGCGGGAGTGTGGCGTTGGGGCACAGCCACGACATGGGCCGCAGCTACCACGGCGGGCATCTGCTCGGCAGGCAGCCCCGGTAATTGCACAATCCACTGGCCCCAGCGGGCCGCAAGCTGCTGGTCGTAGTCATCGTAGGGACTGCCGCCGACGATGACCAGGCGAATATCCGGCTGGTTGAGCTGGGCGATCGCCGCCAGCAAATCCTCTAGCCCTTTGTAAGGCCGGGGCGCACCGGGAAACATCACCACCCGATAGTCCGCCAAGCCGAACCGGCGACGGCTCTCCTCCGGGTCGTAGAGGCTGGGGTCAAATAGCGCCACATCCTTACCATTGGGGATGTAGGTGCCGCCGAAGCGGGCCTGCGAAAATTGGGTATGGGTGGTGACGTGGTTGGCGTAGGGCACCCACCGCTCTACGTGTTTGAGGTAAACGGGATGATCCATCTGGCGCAGGGCACCGTCGGGCTTGAACAGGTCGCGCCCCAACTGTTTGAGGGATGGCCGATAGCGCCACTGGTCGCCGCCATGCCAGCTTAGCTCCCAGTCGTCGATGTCCAGAATCACGGGCTGGCGATGCCGGAACCGATGCAGCAGGGCCAGCCCAAAGCTGCTGGGCTTGAGCTTGTAGGCGTAGATGATGTCACCCCGAAGCTGGTTGTAAAGCGCCTGGATGGGTCTAATGCCCCAACGCAGCCCGTCTACGGAAATAGCTCGGATCGGAATATCGGTTTGGGCCGTGAGGATGTGGCGATCGCGGGTAAATCCCACAATTTCCACCCCATAGCCCGCCCGCTGAAGCGCCTGGGCCAGCAAAAAGGGTCGTACCGCTCCACCCCAGCGCCCGGCTCCCTGTTGCGACAAATCGCTGGCCAGGATGGAGACAGTCGGCAGGGACGGGTCGGGTATCGGCTGCTGGCCGACCGCTAATGGCTGGGGGCCAGCTAAATCTGACGCTGAGACGGGGGAGTTATCCAGCATGGTGGGGCCAGGGCTTAGCTAGATGAGGGAAAATACGGGGACGCACTCCATAGCTTGCCCATCTTAGCCGGGGGTTTAAAGGTCTGGGAGATTTTAGGCGGTAGGCGGCCATTCCAGCGCCCAGGCACCCAACAGCCCGGTGCGATAGTCGTTAAGGATGCGCTTGGCAGTGCGCTCTCGGTCATCCTGAAATTTTTGGCTGGCCAGTTGGGCGACGAAGTCTTCCCCGCTGTGCTGGCTCAGGTCAAGGCCATAGCGCTCTTGCAGAATGGCCTGGTAGGCATCGGGGGACTGAGCTTGCTCTAGCGCTTTGAGCAGGTCTAAAAAGGCGGCGGCAGTGCGCTGGGTGTCGTAGGCGGCTTCGCCAATGTCATCGCAGAGGGCCAGTTTGAGGGCGGCATCCTGGTCATCCAGGCGGGAGGGAATGACGCCAGGGGCATCCAGCAAATCAAGATCACCGGAGAGGCGAATCCACCGCAGTTGGCGGGTAACTCCG
>CAYUBC010000442.1:0-3865 GCA_964442885.1 uncultured bacterium
CTTCATAGTCTCTAACCAGAAAATTCAGCGGTTTTTCGTTGCGAATTTTGTGGTCTAGGCCGCTCAACTGCACCCGCATGAGGATGTATTCCAGACAGTTGCGGTCAAAACAGACGTGGCGTTGACGGTTGCGGTAGCCCAGGCTGGCCCCAGAAATGACGTGAAGCTGAGTATTTTTGCGGAGCTGATACCATAACCCATCAGGGCTACCCACTGATGCACCGGTAGCCAGGCTGGAAACGCCGCCCATATAAAGCGGATCCAGGCCCGTAGTGCCCATAGTTTGCTCGTAGTTGTAGTAGTAGTGCAGGGGAACCTCCGCGGTAGGCAGGTTCAGCATATCCTCATACAAACGGCGAGCTACCGCCAGGTCAGACACCATCACCGTGTAGACCTTGGGCGCACTCTTGAGGAACATCCACATGGCCCCGGCATAGGCCACCAGCAGCATAACCATAATGCCCTGGGTGGACATAATGCTGTCAAAGGGGAGGCCAAACAAAGCCGCGACTGGGCTCAGGGGCAGGGGGGGCAGGGGCAGGGAAGTCAGCATAATTGGCGCGTAACAAAAAATCGTGGACAGATTAGCCAGGTTGTGTTCCTAGTGTATCAATTCCATTCCGCTTCTCTAAGCCAGAGGACAGCAACAGCTGATTTACTTGATGAGGCCAGGAAAGTTCTGCGGGGTTTAGAAATTTTAAGTGTGCAACTTGTCTGAAATAGATATATTAGAGGCTGATTCGCTGTAGTCTCGCGTCGTTCCTTGAGTACGGCTTTGTATATGTCTACTGCCGTCCCTATTCCCCAGTTTCCAGAGTGTGACCATGCCCTGGTGCAGTCGCTGCAACACCTGAGTGACCAGGAGTTAGTCACGCTGTTTCAGCGGCACCCGGAGTCGGGGCGATATTTCACCGCCATCTTCTGCCGCTACAGCCCGGTGGTCTATAGCCTGATTCGCCACTCGGCCCGTTCGCCGGTGCAGGCCGAGTACTTATTTGCCCTGACCTGGCGACACATTCTCCACGAACTGGGCGGCGTGGATAGTCTAACTGTGGAGACTGGCGACAGTGGTTCTCGCCCGTTTACCTTGCAGAACTGGCTGATCAACGTCACTGCGCTCTGTATTAACCAGGCTGTAGTGCCAGCGGTAGAATCCATCCACTATTCCCTGGCCGATGCTTCTCCCCCGTTTTGGTGTTATCTGGAACAGGCCCTGGAACGGTTGCTGCCTATTGATCGCCTGATTGTGGTGATGGCCCTGACCTTTCGGTGGAGCGAGGCGCGCATCGTCGCCTATCTGCGAGCCGAGGGCGAACATCTCTCGGCCACGGATGTGCGGGCAAAATTAGAGCAAGCCTACCAAAACCTGCAAGATGCCCTACCTGAAGATATTCGGGCTATTTATCTCGCCCAACTGCCGCCAACCGACTCCCCTACGGAGGATGCCGAGGCACCCCAGGGCGGCCTCGACCTTTCAGCCTGGGCGGACATTGCCGGGGTAACCCTGGAACCTACTCAGTTGTTTCCTTAACCTTCATCCTGCTGCGCGAGTGACCTGGTCATGCTGCTACGCCTTAGCCTGTTAATCGTTGTTCTGGCCCCGTGGCCCTGGCTAGCTCCGCCTGGTTTGGCCGCCAACCTTGAGCAGCAGCTTAATATTCAGCCCCACAACGCCACCCAGGGGCAATCGCGGGATGTGGCTGACCAGTGGATGCAGTTGGGCAATCAGCAGGCCGCCGCTGGCCAGTTTGATCAGGCCGCTCAATCCTGGGCCGAAGCCGCCGATATCTATCGCCTTTTGGGTGATACCCAGGCTCAGGGACAAGCCTACAGCTCAATGGGCAACGCCTTTGTGAATTTAGGTGCCTATCCCCAGGCCGAGCGCGCCTTTCGTCTCAGAATTGCCACCGCCCGCGATAATAACGACCGGCTGGGAGTGATCTTTGGGTTGAATAACCTCGGTTCGCTCCAGCTCAATCAGGGGCGGTTGAATGAGGGGCAAGCCCTGTTTGAAGAAGCCCTGACGGTAGCCCGACCAACTGGCGATGCCAGAGCTATCGGGCTCTCTCTCAGCAATTTGGGCTTTGTCGCCAGCCAGCGCAGCAGCTACAGCGAAGCGGTGGAGCTCCTCGAAGCCGCCGCGAACTATCGGCTGTTGGCCCAGGATATCCTTGGCGAAGCCCATACCTCTAACCACCTGGGCGATGCCTACCTGGCGCTAGGCCAGGATACCAGTGCCATTGGTGCCTATCGGGTGGGCCTGCGGTTGGGGGCAGAAGTGGATGATCTCGACACCCAACTCCGCGCCCTGGACGGCTTACTCACAATCTATTTCGACCGCAATGAGTTAGGCACGGCCAAGTCATTTCTAGATCGCCGCATTGCTCTCACGCTCAACAGGTCAACGGCTGACCAACAAGCCGCCATTACCTTGCGCTGGCTGGGCGATTACTACGCCGCCACCGGCGATTTGGATAGCGCTAAAGAGGCCTACAGCCGGGGGTTAGCGCTAGCGCGATCGCTGGGCATCAAAAGTCTAGAGGCCGAGTTTAGCAACCGTCTGCTGCGGCTATAAACCTGGAAGGTATTATGCTGAGCAGACACCAGTGTTCTGCCTGGAAGCCAGAGGCTAGCAGGGCTACCGACCCAGAACCCCCGGCTGTCTAACGGCTCAAATCAGCGGCGACAAGCAACCTCGAACTCAACGCCAGCAGATTTCGATCGTCCGCTGCATTTGAATTTATGGGGGGACAGAACTACTGCAATTCCCCAACTTGTCTGAGAGCTTCGTCATAAACCTGCTGACTCAAACGAAATTTAGCCACAGTTCGCAAAGCATCAAGCTGCTCTTGCAAGTTAACAATCACTCCTTGCCGTTTTGCCCAAATTAAGAGACCCAACGTACCAAGTATCGGTAAATTCATGCGTCGTGCAACTTGTCGCGCTTTCTTTTCGTCGAGCAACAGAGTTGCTAAAGGCTGCTCAAGCATTAACGCTATCGCCTCTGCTTCACCTCGATCCAGATCTTGCTGTAGCACTGATATTAGAGTCTTATTCTCCACTTCTCGAATGGATAGCCAAACGTTCAACCCTGCTGCAACTTCTATCGCTCCTGCCCGCCCTGCTCCGGTTTCTACAACTTCATACCACACTGCCTGTGGAATCAGGATTCCGTCTGGAAATCGCTGCGTTAACACAGGCAGTTGCCCAATACTACTCAGGGCAATCAGAACAGAAGAGTTGCTAATGGCTCTCAATCTAACCGCTCCAACGTATTTAAGTCACTTTCTAGTTCTTCTAAATCGTAACTACGCTCAATTTCCTCATCTCCAAGTAGCAAGTGAAACTCCCATTTTGTCATTTGTGCTAAGTCCCGCGCTTTCCCAAGAGAGAGCAATCCCTTTTGGTATAAACGAATTGCCAATTCTCGTTGTACACGAGAGAGGCGTTCTGAAGGTGGAAGTTGAAGAGACTCCGCAACCTCGTTTGAAATCTCAAGTACTAGTTTGCTCACTTCTTTCTCCTAAGTCTTAACCTGCTTTCAAGTGTATCCTTAAAGTTTTGATCTAGGTAATAGGCACTGCACTCTAAGACAAATTTGCTTAATCTAAAGTCGGAGCCTTTCATTTGAGTTAGAAACACGAAAATATCCATAAAGCCCTGCAAAGATCCAGCCGGGCAGTGCACCAAGACCCGGAATAATAACTGCAAGCACGATAAAAACTAATTTCCAGCAGGCCGAATTGTGAAAGCCCCTTGTAGATGATCTATCCCCATGTGTTAAACCGGGGTGGGCGCGGGGTGCGGAGTCCGTTAGACGAGTAACTTCGGGTTTAGAGGGGCACGCAGGCTTTGCCCATCCTAC
>CAYUBC010000443.1:0-3863 GCA_964442885.1 uncultured bacterium
CCTCATTTACCTGCGCTCAGGCGCTCATCCCCATCCCTAGACCGATAGAGCCGAAAGATCCTAATCACCATTTCTCTTCACATTTCAGTTCGTGATACCTGTAGGTGCCCTATGGGAGCGTTTGCCTCACTGACCTGGCTGATGCCAGACAGAGGCCGCTCGAAGAGCCTGGGTATGGCTAGCTTCCTTCGTGCGTTTGAAGAAGGTTTTCCTTAGGTACTTGCGCTACTCTGCCCCGTCCGGTTGTCTTTGCATTTGCAAAACACTCACTATGGCTAACAATCACGTTATTTTCATCCATCCCGATGGTACCAGTGTGGCTCACTTCGGGGCTGCTCGCCTGGTTCAGGCTGGCCCGGATGGTCGTCTGAACTGGGATACCCTCGATGAATCCCGCGTTTACCTCGGCCACATGGAGGATCAGCTCACTGGCACGTCTAACGGTGGAGCCGTAACCCACGCTACTGGGGTGAAGGTCTATGCCGAGTCCTTTGGCCTTGAGGTAGTCCGCGACGAAAACGGCAACCCGGTAGTCGATCCGGCAACCGGGCGAGTCGTAGAAACCGAACTCACAGCCCTCTCTGGAACTAACCAGACCATCATGCAGGAAGCCGTAGCCGCCGGTAAGGCTACCGCTCTAATCAACTCCGGCGTCATTGCTGAACCGGGTTCTGCTGCCTTTGCAGCTCAGGTCGGCCAGGCCGATGTTCCGGAAGGAGCTACCGGCTTTGCGGCCTTCCCTCGCGGTCAGTTTGCTGAAATCACTCGCCAGGTTGTGGAGTCCGGCATTGATGTGATTCTCGGCGGCGGTCTGGTTAATTACCTGCCGGTTGGCACCGAACCTCCAGAAGGCGCGGTTTACGCCGAGTCAGCCGCTCAGCTCGATGCGATTTCCACGGCTGGCAACATCCGCCCCGACACCAACCTGATCGAGCTGGCTGAGAGCCTGGGTTACACCGTGGTGTACACCGAAGAGCAGCTCAACACTGTGGCGGCTGATCTCAATGTCACCAAAGTGCTGGGTATTTTTGCCAACGAAGACACCTTCAACGACAACATTCCCACTGCTGATGGCAACCTGCGCGGGGTAGAAGAAAACCTGGTAGCTACCGGCACACCTAACTATGTGCCCTCTGCCCCGACCGTAGGAGAAATGCTGCGGGCGGCCCAGGCTATCCTAGAGCGCAATCCTAACTTTGCCAACGGCTCCCTAACTATCCTTGAAGAAGAGGGCACCGATAACTTTGGCAATGTCAACAATGCATCGGGGACGATTGAGGCCCTGCTTCGCGCTGATGAGGCCATTGGCGTGGCGCTAGAGTTCTACGAGCGCAACCCTAACACGCTGATTATCACTGCTGCCGATAGCGACGCAGGCGGTCTGCAGGTGGATGATACCGGTGAAACCGTAGGCACCTTCCGCACCAACCCCACTGGCCTGGATGACCCCAACTTCCCTGATTTTCAGAATCCTGGCGATGGCCAGCAGGGTGTGGGTACTGCCGCCTTTGTAACTCAGCCCTCCACCAGCGGCAATAGCTATAACTTTGGCGTGGCCTGGGCCGGTCTTCCTGACTTTGCTGGTGCCATTGTTACCAAAGCCCACGGCCTCAATGCCGACCTGCTGCCCGCTACGGTGGATAACACTGACATCTACCGGGCTATGTATGAAACCCTGTTCGGCACCGAACTGCCCGACCGGGAAGTACCTGAATTTATCCCCGCGCCCGAACCGACGGCGGAGACTGGCAACGTCATCTTCATTCACCCCGATGGCGCTGGCCCTTCTACCTACGCCTTTGCCCGATTTATCTCCGAAGGGCCAGACGGACGGCTGAACTATGATCAGATGTCTAACTCCGGGGTGTACCTGGGCCACATGCGCAACCAGATCACCGGCACTTCCAACGCCGGGGCTGTGACCCACGCCACCGGGGTAAAGGCCCAGGCTGGCTCCTTTGGTTTGGATGAGTTTGGCGATCCGGTGATTGCCCGCAACGGTAAAGTGGGCACCACAATTCTGGAAGATGCCATTGCCGCCGGTAAAGCCACCGCTGTGATCAACTCTGGCTTTATCGCAGAACCCGGTACCGGCGCATTTTTGGCCGAAGTAGAAAACCGTCGCGACGTGGCAGCCATCACCCTGCAAGTGCTGGAATCTGGCGTGGATGTGATTCTGGGTGGCGGCGAAATCCATTACTTGCCAACTGGCAGCGTGGGTCGCTTTGGCCAGGAAGGCATTCGTACCGATGGCCGCAACCTAATTGCCGAAGCTGAAGCCTCCGGGTTTACTGTAGTGTATGACCGTGAAGAACTGCAAAGCATTCCTGACGGTACGACTAAGCTGCTGGGCATTTTTGCTGCCGAGGATACCTACAACGATAATCCAGAAGAAGTTAACCAATCTCTGGGTTTGGGCAACTATGGTCAATTCTTGCCGGATGGTACGCCCACCAATCCCCCCACGGTCGCTGAGATGCTGGCGGCAGCCCTGCCGATTTTGTCGGCAGATCCAGACGGGTTCATGGTGGTGCTAGAAGAAGAAGCCACTGACAACATGGCCAACAACAACAATGCTGGAGGCACTCTGGACGCGGCACTGCGGGCTGATGCGGCCCTGGGCGTAGCGATGGACTTCATCCGCAACCAGGATCCCAACACTCTGCTGATTACCGCTGCCGACAGCGAAGCGGGTGGGGTGCAGGTGTGGCAGCCTACTCCCTTTGCTCCTACCCTGCCCGAAACCATTGAAGGCCCTCTGAACCTGGGAACTAACCCCACTGCTACCGAAACGGCGCAAAACCCCGTTGACGGTACCGCTGGGCGCATTCCTCCTCTGACTACCTTTGCAGCTCAGCCCAGCCTGGATGGCAACATGGGCAATTTTGTGGTCTCCTGGGCCGGGTTGACCGACTTCTCTGGCAGCATTGTCGCCAAGACCTATGGCCTCAATGCCGATTTGCTGAACTCTACGGTAGACAACACCGAGATTTACCAAATCATGTACCAAACCCTGTTTGGAATTGGCTCTCTGCCCGACTACCAGGACGGCACCAACGAGGGCGACCAGCTCATTGGCAGCGATGCCAACGATGTCA
The DNA here is from genome assembly GCA_964442885.1 of uncultured bacterium. Taxonomy (GTDB): domain Bacteria; phylum Cyanobacteriota; class Cyanobacteriia; order Phormidesmidales; family Phormidesmidaceae; genus Nodosilinea. The sequence goes on from CAYUBC010000443.1 coordinate 3,099, forward strand.
TCGTTGCCTTTGGCGGCGACGATATCGTCACCGGGGGCAACGGGGATGACATTCTCTTCGGCGGCGATGGCAACGACATTATCCGTGCCGGGCTTGGTAATGACCAGCTGTGGGCGGGTCGTGGCAATGACCTGCTGATTGGGGATGACCTCACAACTGGCGGCGGTAGCGACATCTTTGCCCTAGCCGAAGGCCAGGGCACCAACACGATTGTTGACTTTGAGGTTGGCACTGACCTGATTGGTTTGGCCAATGGTCTGGAGTTTGGAGCGCTGACCCTGAGCGGTAACACCATTCAGCTTGGCGGTGAAACCCTGGCCATTCTCTTTAACGTAGACGCCAGCAGCCTGACCGAAAGCAACTTTGTGGTGCTCTAGCGATTGGCTCGGCTTAAGTCTTGGGATTCACGTAGGGTGCATTCGCGAAGCAATGCACCACTAGGTTATGAGTCCCACTCCTTAAACCCATAGGCTTGATGATCATCCCCCGGTCAGAGGTGACTGGGGGATTTTTTTGGCTGGATGTTGTGCCTTGATAGGGGCTGCAGCGGTGGGGGGATGCACCCTACGGGTTGGGTTGGGCTGCAGCGGTGGGGGGGATGTGGCCTACCAAGGTGCTCAACTGGGGCAGGAGTTGTTGAAAGGCAATGCCTCGGTGGCTACAGGCTTCCTTTTGCTGGGATGACATTTCCGCAAAGGTCTGGCCGAATTCAGGGACATAGAAGATGGGGTCGTAGCCAAAGCCGCCCGTTCCCCTGGGGGCAGT
>CAYUBC010000444.1:0-3858 GCA_964442885.1 uncultured bacterium
GTTTAGCCTGTAACGGCAGCGCATTCTTCGCAGATGCGCTGAAACGCCGCCGCCGGATTGGCACTGGCCGTAATGGGGCGACCAATCACCAGATAGGTGGCCCCAACCTGGAGCGCCTGAGCCGGGGTCATGGTGCGCTGCTGGTCATTGGCACTGGCCCAGGTGGGGCGTACCCCAGGGCACACCAGGGCAAAGTCAGCCGGTAAAAACCGCCGTAGCTGGCTGACCTCCTGGGGCGAACAGACTACACCGCCCAGCCCTACCGACTGGGCCAGCAGGGCCATCTGGAGAGTGTAGTCGGTGAGGTTAAGGGGGACTCGGAGTTCCGTAGCCAGGGCTTGGGAGTCAATGCTGGTGAGCAGGGTAACGGCAACCATCAGCGGCAGGGGTTGGCTGCTGGCATTTACCTGGGCCTGGGCCGCCGCCAGGGAGGTTTCCAAAGCCACCTTACCCGCCGCTGCGTGCAGGGTCAGCAAATCTACGCCGTAGCGAGTAGCCGCCGCACAGGCCCCGGCCATGGTATTGGGAATGTCGTGCAGCTTGAGGTCTAAAAAAACCCGCTTCTGCTGAGCCTTCAACTCCTGGATAATGCCGGGGCCAGCGCTGATAAAGAGTTCCAGGCCCACCTTCCAAAAGCTCACCTGGGGCAGTTGCTCAACCAGAGCCAGGGCTGCCTGGGGCGATGACACATCCAGCGGCACAATAATCTGGCGGTCTACAGTCATGGCTATCCTTAAGTGGGGCGCACCAGCATTAGCGCCTGGCCAAATTCTACTGGCTCTGCATTGTCAACGAGGATTTCCACTACTTCCCCGGATACCTCGGCCTCCAGCTCGTTCATCAGCTTCATGGCCTCGATAATACACACAGTTTGTCCGTTGGTGATGCGATCGCCCACATTCACAAAGGGCGACTCATCGGGGCCTGGAGAGCGGTAGAACGTACCCACCATAGGTGAGCTAATGGTTAATAACTCCGGACTTTTGCCAGGGGGAGGCACGGGGGCAGGGGTTGGCGCAGCCAGAGCTACTTCTGGAACGGCCACACTAGCCACTTTAGGGGGATCCGCTACAACGCTTCCCGTTGCCCCTGGTAGGGAGGGCGCTACACCTAACACCCCTTGTTTACGCAGCGTTAGCTCAAAGGTTGAGCTTTTTAGCGTTAGCTCGGCAACATCGCTCTGGCTCAGGGCCGCGACTAAATCCTTGAGTTCGTTAGCACTTAGTTCCACTGAGCAATCCCCACTCCAATTTCTCTCACATTGAGCGCCCTACCTGGGCAGACCGACACTGCCGGGAACGTCGTTTGTTGCCCCACTTGACGCTGACCAGGTAGCCCAAACCCCAGCCCCCTACTCTCGCCCCAGGTAGGAGTCCGAGCGGGTATCCACCTTAATTCTGTCGCCAATGGAAATAAACAACGGCACCATAATCTGGGCTCCGGTTTCAACAATGGCGGGCTTGGTGCCCCCGGTTGCGGTGTCGCCCTTAACGCCAGGATCCGTTTGCGTAACTTCCAGAACAATGGAGTTCGGCAATTCGACTTCAAGTACCTGGCCATTCCAGCTCACGACGCTAACGCTCATTTCTTCCTTCAGGTACTTAACCCGGTCGCCAATTTCAGCGGTGCTCAGGCGCACTTCTTCGTAGGATTCCATATCCATGAATACCAGGTCTTCACCGTCCCGGTAGGTGTGCTGCATGTCGCGCTTTTCGATGACGGCCTGAGGAACGGTTTCGCCAGCTCGAAAGGTTTTCTCTACGGTGTTTCCAGTTTGCACATTTTTGAGCTTGGTGCGAACAAAGGCCGATCCTTTACCGGGTTTAACGTGCAGAAATTCCACAACACGCCATACTGAACCATCAAGCTCAATAGAGGTACCGGGGCGAAAATCATTGCTAGAGATCATAACGCTGGCTCTGGTGGGCGGGTAACTATTCGGCACCTCATTTTACCTTCCTGTGGCCATTTCCTACAGGGGGGAGGTTTAACTCCAGGGCACCAGCGGCCAGGTAAATCAATCAAGGCCGTAGCGGCGTCTGGCCAGATTGAGCGACGGCTAAATGGGCGGCCAGTAGCTTCCTTAGTAATCAGGGAAAGTGAGGAATTTAACGGTACCAGATGGGGGCAACATCCAGGGAAAAGTTAGGAATTTAACGAGGCCAGTTTGGGTCAAGATCCAACAGTGTGACAAGATTGTATGGGCGAACTCCGCCAGTGGCGGCAACGGTTGTATGGCGTAGACGAGTTAAGAAAGATGGCCAAAGGCATACGAATGAGCCAGAGTTTATGGAAGCACGGTCGCCGTGCCCTGGTCAAACTGGGGTGCGGGGTGATGGTGATGGTCGGGATATGGCTGGGGCTGCCCAGTCAGGCCGAGGCGGTAAACCTGCCGCTGTCGCTCACGGTGGCCTACCTGCCGCCGGGGAATGCCATTACCGATGGTCGGGCTCTGCTGCGGAATTCTCTACCCATTGACAACTCAGAAATTCGCAAGGTGCAGGCCACCCTGGAAGGACTGTCGGAGTGGCTGCGCAGCAAGCGCTGGGGGCCAGTCAACAAAGACATTGCCCAGGTAGAACGCCTGCTCAGCCGAGGCCGGGAAGCCATTCTGGCGGCGGTGCCCGACGGCAAGCGCTCCGCAGCGATTAGCTATTTGGATGATATTCAGGCTCAGCTGGTGCCTATGCATGACGCTGTGGATGCCCGCGATCGCGAAGCCGTGTGGCTGCGGCGGGCCGCCATGCTGGATGACATCAGCCGCATTGAAGAATTGATGGTAACCGCCTTTCCCTATGAGGTACCGGAGGACTACAGCCACCTGCCCCAGCTCAAGGGTCGCGCCACCGTTGAATTTAAAACCAACAAGGGCACCATGCAGGCCGTCGTGGATGGCTACAGTGCCCCAGTCACCGCTGGCAATTTCGTTGACCTGGTGCAGCGGGGCTTTTATGACGGGTTAGCGTTCATTCGGGCTGAAGACAACTACGTGCTGCAAACCGGCGACCCGGCTGGGCCGGAGGAAGGCTTTATCGATCCCAAAACCAAAACCTACCGGGCGATTCCCCTGGAAATTTTGGTGCAGGGGGATGAGGTGCCCACCTACGGAGCCACGCTGGAAGAGCTGGGCCGCTATCTGGATGATCCGGTGCTGCCCTTCTCGGCCTTTGGCACCCTGGGCATGGCTCGCCCTAACGATGACCCCAACGGCGGCTCGTCGCAGTTCTTCTTCTTCCTATTTGAGCCAGAGCTGACCCCAGCCGGGCTAAACCTTCTTGATGGCCGCTACTCGGTGTTTGGCTATGTGGTCGAAAACAAAGAACTCCTGGAGCAACTGACTCAGGGCGATCGCATCGAGTCAGCCCGGGTGGTTGCGGGGGCCAACAACCTGGTGCAGCCATCCTAGGGGCGGGCATGGCTGAGCCGCAAACCGTGGCCCAACTGGGGGAACTGGGGTTACTCCGGCGGCTCTTTCAGTACTGCGCCGGGGATTTGGTGGGGGATGATGCCGCCGTGCTGGATTTACCTGCTGGCCAGCGCCTAGTTGTTACTACGGATGTCTTGGTAGACGGGGTGCATTTCAGCGATCGCACCACCGCCCCCGCCGATGTAGGCTGGCGGGCCGTGGCCGCTAACCTGTCTGACCTGGCCGCAATGGGGGCGACTCCCAAAGGCATCACCGTGGGCCTGAGTTTACCGGGCTCCACGCCCGTTGCCTGGGTGGATGGGCTCTATCAGGGTATGGCGGCCTGCCTCCAACGTTGGGGCGGGGCTGTTATCGGCGGTGACCTGTGCCGTTCAGATACCATTAGCCTGGCCATTACCGCCCTGGGTAGCGCCACCCCCGACCAGATTCTC
>CAYUBC010000445.1:0-3858 GCA_964442885.1 uncultured bacterium
CTGTGACGGTTTGGGGCACGGGCACCCCGCTGCGGGAGTTCCTCTATGTGGATGACCTGGCCGATGCCCTGGTGTTTTTGATGAACACCTACAACGACATTGAGTTTGTCAACGTGGGTACGGGGCAGGAAGTGTCCATCAAAGAACTGGCGCTGACCATCAAGGCCGTGGTGGGCTATGAGGGTGACCTGGTCTTTGACGCCACCAAGCCGGATGGCACCCCCCGTAAACTGCTGGATGTGTCTCGGTTGACTGCCGCTGGTTGGCAAGCCAAAACTGACCTGAAGACCGGCATTGAGCAAACCTACGCCTGGTTCCTGGGTAATTACGAGTCTATTCGGGGCTAGATGGGGCGGGTGCGGTGTGGCGATCGCAGCGTTATAGTAAAAGTCCACTCCTGATTCAGGGGTGGACGTGGTTTTTTAGGGCGCATAGATGTATGGCAGACCCCATCCCTGCCGTTATGATTTTGATGCTGCTTCACTGCCTGGTGGGTTTGGTAGCAGCCCGGCTCGCCTACCGTAAAGGTTATGACCTGGGCCTTTGGATAATTTGGGGAGCGATTGGCGGCACGGCAGCGCTGGTGGATGCCTGGAGACGGCCTGAGCGCCTGCTGCCCCCTCACCAATGAGAACCTTGCTTCAAGCCAGACTGAAGCAGTTGCGGCACTGGTGGCCCAGTTTGGATCGGCAGGTGTGGATTTTGGCGGCAGGGCGGATGCTGTCTCAAATTGGCATTGGGTTTACCCTGTTCTACGCGCCGATTTTCTTTGTCAACCAGGTGGGGCTCAGCGCTACTCAGGTCGGTTTGGGCATTGGGCTGGGTTCTGTGGCAGGCATGGCAGGCCGAGTATTGGGCGGCTCAATGGCCGACTCGCCTCGCTGGGGACGACGACCGACCCTGCTCACCTCCACCCTCATTTCGGCCCTGGCCGATGGGGTGCTGGTGCTGGCCTATGGCTTCCCGGTCTTTTTGGCAGGCAATATGCTGATGGGCTTTGGGGTAGGGCTCTACTGGCCAGCCACGGAAGCGGTAGCAGCAGACCTGACCACGCCTGCCCAGCGCAATGAAGCCTACGCCATTGTGCGCCTGGCCGACAACCTGGGCCTGGGCCTGGGCGTAGTACTGGGCGGTTTGCTGATCTCTCTGACCGGACGATACCGCGCGCTGTTTGTAATTGACGGGATTACCTTTCTACTCTTTTTCGCCGTTGTTTACTACGCCATTGCCGAAACGCGCCCCCCTGGTGATGCTCAACAACCGTTTTTTCAAGGCTGGGGTCGCGCCTTTAGAGACAGCAATCTAATGATTTTTGCGCTGGTGAATGTGCTGTTAACCGGGTATTTAGCCCAGGTGCAAAGCACGCTACCCGTCTACCTCAACCGCTTTGCCACTACCAAGGCGGGGGAAGGTATGTCTGAGGCAGCCCTAAGCCTGCTGTTTACTGGCCATGTCCTATTCGCAACGCTCAGCCAGTTGCCCATGGCGCGGTGGCTGAGCCACTTCCGCCAGGCCCACGGGCTAATGGTATCGACCCTGTTTTGGGGCCTTGGCTTTTGTCTGGTGTGGCTGGCTGGGGTCGGCACCTGGCCCTATCTCTGGTCTGGCCTGGCTCTGACCAGCATGGCCCTGGGGATGGTGGCCTACACGCCAATTGCGTCATCCCTAGTTGTGACCCTGGCTCCCGATGCGCTGCGGGGCGTCTATCTTTCCGTTAACTCTATGTGCTGGGCCATAGGCTATTTGGTGGGCCCACCGCTGGGGGGCTGGGCTCTGGATCAGGAGGAAAGCCTGGCCCACGGCTTTTGGCTCATGTTGGCCCTTTCAGTACTACCAGCCCTGGGCATTTTGCTAATACTAGACAGACGCCTCACCGGCAATTCTGGATGCAGGGTGCCAGGCCCGAACCGCTAACCGTAAACTGCTGCACGCTATCCCTAAATCGGCAGTGGATTATGGCTTAGGGCGACTGCTCAGCCATCCTGGTGCCACGGTTGGTAATTAAGCTGCAAGGAGTTGACCACAACAGTGACCGAGCTAAAGGCCATCAGCGCCCCTGCGGCGGCGGGGCTGAGGCTAACCCCCAGGCTGGGCAATAGCAGCCCCGCCGCCAGGGGAATGGCAATCAGGTTATAGGCAAAGGCCCAGGCCAGATTTTGGCGAATTTTGCGCACCGTAGCGCGGCTGAGGTCAAAGCTATCCACCACGCCCGAAAGCTGGTCGGCCATGAGAATGACATCGGCGGTTTCCACGGCAATATCGCTGCTGGATTGGAGGCTCAAACCCACATCGGCCTGGGCCAGAGCTGGGGCATCGTTGATGCCATCCCCCACCAGCGCCACGGTGTGGCCCGCCGCCTGCCACTGGCGCAGGGCATCTACCTTGGCCTGGGGAGAAGTTTCGGCCCTGACCTGAGCGGGGCTGAGGTGAAGCTGGTGGGCGATCGCCTCGGCTACCCTCTGACTATCGCCGCTCAGCAGATGCACCCCCAGACCGCGCCGCTGAAGTTCCTGCACCACCGCCGCGGCCTCTGGCCGCAACGGGTCGGCAACGGCAATCAACCCCGCCAGTTGGTTACCCAGGCTGACGTAAACCACCGTTTGCCCCGCCTGTTCTAGAGGGCTAGCGGCCTCCAGGGCTGGGCTCAGATCCACGCCTTGCTGATGCATCCAGGGGGTATTCCCCAGGGCACAGGGGAGAGTTTGCCCTTGCCAGCTCACCTGGGCCACTACGCCCAAGCCCGCCTGGGTATCAAAATCCTCGGCTGGAAGCAGCGATAGGGCTGGCTGAGAGACCGCTGTTTGAATGGCCGCCGCCAGGGGATGACGAGTCCCACTTTCCACAGTGGCGGCCAGTTGCAGCAGGTCGGTGTCGGTTAGGTTATCCCCCAAGGGCTGGATAGCTGTCACCGTGGGCTGGCCCAGCGTTAGGGTGCCGGTTTTGTCGAATACCACAGTATCCACCCGCTGCATGGCCTCTAGACTATCGCCGCCGCGAATCAGCAGGCCGCGCTCGGCCCCTAAACCAGAGCCGACCAGAATAGCCGTAGGCGTGGCTAGGCCCAGAGCACAGGGACAGGCCACCACCATTACCGCGATCGCCAGCTTCAGGCTAACCAGCAGCGTGGAAGAGGTGGCCGTCATCGAGTGCCCCATATGGGCCATGCCCAGGGCTGCTTCCATCACCCCTGGCCAGTGAGCCAGGCCAATGCTGTACCAGAACAGGAAGGTCAGGGCTGATAGGGTCATCACCCCGTAGGCGAAGTAACCAGAAACCACATCCGCCAGCCGCTGCATGGGAGCCTTGCGGCCCTGGGCGGTTTCCACCAGGCGAATCATCTGGGCCAGGGTGGTGTCTTGCCCGGTGCCGGTGACCTGCAGGGCGATCGCCCCCGACTGGTTGAGGGTGCCCGCTGCCGCCGTATCCCCCGGCTGCTTCAGCACCGGCATGGATTCCCCGGTCAGCATCGACTCATCTACGGTGGATTGCCCAACTACCACTGTGCCATCGGCGGGAATTTTTTCCCCCGGCAGCACCTGCACCCATTCCCCCACCTGGAGGTAGCTAGCGGGAACCTCGACCCCGGTTTGGGCCGCCTCTGCCGTGGTTGGGTCAGCAATTAAGCGGGCTACGGTGGGCTGAAGTTCCACCAGTGATCGCAGCGCATTCGCCGCTCGGAACCTGGCCCGCTGCTCCAGGGTGCGGCCCAGCAGAATAAAGCTCAGCAGCATGACTGGTTCATCAAAAAAGCACTCCCAGCCCAGCCCAGGAAACGCCAGCGCCACCACGCTAGCCAGGTAGGCACTGCCGCTGCCCAGAGTTACCAGGGTATTCATGTTGGGGGCCAGCCGCCGCATC
>CAYUBC010000446.1:0-3850 GCA_964442885.1 uncultured bacterium
CCACCTGACCGGCGTGCGCGCCATCATGAGGGACATTATTGAAACCTTGAGAGCGGGGAATGGGCGGCAGTTTATTAACCTCAGTGCCGGTAATCCGGTGATTCTGCCTGCCATAGAACAGCTCTGGCGAGATTGCACCCACGACCTGCTGAACAGCCCAGAATATGGCGAAGTGATTTGTCGCTACGGCAACAGCCAGGGCTATGAGCCGTTGATTGAAGCGATTTGCAACGACTTTAATCAACGCTATGGGCTGGAGCTAACCACTCGTCATATTTTGATTACGCCCGGTAGCCAGGCGCTTTACTTTTTTGCGGCCAATGCTCTGGGTGGCTACACCCGCCACGGCCAAAGGAAGGATATTGTGCTGCCTCTCAGCCCCGACTATACCGGTTATGGCGGCATTTCTCTGGCACCGGAGGCCGTCAGAGCCTATCGTCCTGCCCTTGACATTGATGAGGCCAACCATCGATTTAAGTATCGGCCCGACTTTAGCCAGTTAGAGATCACCGCTGACACTGGGTTTGTGCTGTTTTCGCGGCCCTGCAATCCCACGGGCAATGTGTTGAGCGCTCAAGACGTAGGGCAAATTGCTAACCTGGCCGCTGTCCACAACGTCCCTGTACTGGTAGATTCGGCCTATGCGCCGCCGTTCCCAGCCCTCAACTTCACTGAGATGACGCCCGTCTTTGGCGACAACATTGTCCACTGTATGAGCCTTTCGAAGGCTGGTCTGCCGGGAGAGCGGCTGGGCGTAGCGATTGGTGATCCGGCCATTATTCAGGTGTTGGAGTGCTTTCAAACTAACCTGTGCATTCACTCCTCCCGCTATGGACAGGCGATCGCCGCCCGCGCCATTGCCTCCGGCGAACTGGCCCGCCTCTCCGAGCAGGTGATTCGCCCCTACTACCAGGAAAAATTTGCGGTGCTGGAGGCAACCCTCGATCAAGCCATGCCTCAGACGCTTCCCTGGTACCTGCATCGGGGTGAAGGAGCAATTTTTGCCTGGCTCTGGTTTGACCAGCTACCCATTACCGATGCCGAACTTTACCAGCAACTCAAGCAGCAGGGCGTGATTGCGGTGCCCGGTCATCCCTTCTTCCCTGGGCTGCGGCAAGACTGGCCCCACGCCCGCCAGTGCCTGCGGATTAGCCTGACGGCCAGCAGCGACGAATTGGTGGAAGCCGCCCAACGCCTGGCCCGCCTGGTGGATACCCTATACCAGCGGCAGCCGTCTCCCCCCATAGCCGTAGGTGCGGCGGTCTAGCACTCCTATGACAACCGATTGGATTGAAATTGGGCGCATTGTCGCTCCTCAAGGGCTGAAGGGAGAGGTCAGAGTCTACCCCAGCAGCGATTTTCCAGAACGGTTCTTGGAACCTGGCCCCCGCTGGATTAAGCGCCCTCAGGGGTCTGCCCCAGAGCTGGTGAATCTTCTGCGGGGACGGTGCATAGAGGGCAAGGGACTGTATGTTTTGCAGTTAGAAGGCATTGGCGATCGCACCCAGGCCGAAACCCTGCGGGGTTGCGCGTTGCTGGTGCCTGCCAGCGATCGCCCCCAGCTCGACGACGACGATTTCTACGTTGCTGACCTGATTGGCTTGCGGGTCATCCTCCAAGCCACTGGCCAGGAGATTGGCATGGTCACAGACCTTTACGAAGCCGGCAATGATTTGTTGGAAGTAACGCTCCACAGTCTGTCGGAAGAACCGGGTCAAAAAAACAAAACGGTTCTGGTTCCCTTCGTCAAGGCCATCGTGCCGGTAGTGGATGTTGACCAGGGCTATCTCCAAATCGACCCACCCGCTGGATTGTTAGAGGCATAGTGTGCAGCCATAATAAAAAAGCGCTGCCAGAGCAACGCTTAAAAAGAGTGTGAGGTATTGGGTATTGAGTTTTGGCAATAAGACTATGCCGCCCAATTACTCCAGGAAGAGTTTAGGATTTTGAGCTTTAAGTTTTGGAGCCAAGATTATGCATCTGGACTCAATTCTCACTCAAAATCGCCAATCTGAATTCAAAATTCAAAACTCAAGGTTCAAAATTTAACTCTACGCCTCACCTTCAACGTTAGCCGAGTCATCTACAGGGGTTTCAACATCGTCCAGCACTTCAATGGTGAGGGGTTCTGCCGGAGTGGCAGAGTTAGATTTAGCCATGCGGCTGTGGGCCAGATCAAGCAGCGATCGCAGGGCTCGCACCAGCGGCTGAAAAGGTCGATAGCGCATCCCATAGTCAGCCACCATGTCAGCATCAAATTGTGCTACCTGCTTTTGTAGGCGAGCCAGCAAGTCTTCAGCCCAGTCGGTTTTGCGATCGCTAACCAGGTGCAGAATTTCAGCGAAAATCTCCTGCCAGGTAGGGGCGGGTGGCATATCTTCGGTTGTTTCAGCAGCCTCTTCTGTGGGTGCGTCAACTAGCTGTTCCACCACCAGGGTATCGGCTTCAGCGGCTTCAGCGGCTTCAGCGGTTTCTTCAGCCTTCAGTTGAGCGATCATTTCAGCTAAGGATTGGCGACCCATAGACTCGATCTCGCTAGAGCCACCCTTCAACTCAGACAGGGTTTCAGCAGCAGCGGCCTTGATAATGTCGCGAATTCGCTCAATGCGTTGGCCGCCTTCTTTTTGAGCTTTTTCCCAGTCGGTTTTAACTTTTTCTTGCACGGAATTGGTCATGGAACACATCCTTTTAGAGAACGAATGAGAAAACAAAATTTGGGGTCGTTGGAAAATCCTGGGTTAGGGGTAGGCAATGCCCACCCTACATCTTTTGAAATAGCCATTAAGCAATGGTGACCGCTTCAACATCGACTACGGCTGCATCGCTATAGTTAGCGGCTACCGTTGTAGAATCTTTAGCTACTTGGCGCAGATTGCGCTTGCGATCCATCAAAATTTGGGTGACTTCAGTAATGGCAATGGTAGCGAGAAAGCCATCATCAATCCAACCCACAATGGGGAACACATCAGGAGAAATGTCAATGGGGCTAGCCAGGTATAGCAGCGTCCCCAATAAGACAACCCAGCGATATTTAGAGTTACGAACTAACTGGCGATACCAATCCATAATGGTCTTACCAAACAGCCCCTTTTTCATTGTCATCTCCGTTGCGTTGACATCCTTATCTTGTCAGAGAGGCCAGATTTCTACAGGTGTGGCTTACCCTTGAAACAGCAGGGTTTTTACACCGAATCGACCGTACCGAAAAGCCACCCCATCACCCCTACCCCTTCACCACACCACCCTGCACAAAGTATGATGTGGCAGGTTCCACCGCACTCGTGTCCCTATGGCTCTCCAACTTCGTATTTATGTTCCGCCCCATCCACTGGTTAAGCACTGGCTGGGAGTTGCCCGTGATGCGGATACGCCCTCACCGCTGTTTCGCTCGGCCATGGTGGAACTGGGTCGATGGTTGACCTACGAGGCCATTCGCGAGTGGTTGCCAACTCTGGATACCACCGTTAACACACCGTTAGGGCCTTGTCCGGCTACCTTTATCAACCCCGATGCGCCCACCATGATTGTGCCGATTTTACGGGCCGGTCTGGGGCTGATGCCGGGAATACAAGACCTGCTACCCCTGGCCTCGGTCTATCACGTCGGGTTTGTGCGGGATGAGGAAACCCTGGAAGCCAGTTGCTACCTGAATAAGCTGCCGGATAGTCTGGATCCGCAAACCCGCGTCATTATCAGCGAACCGATGCTGGCAACTGGTGGCACAATTATGGCCATGATGGCGGAATTGACCAAGCGGGGCATTGATCCGGCCAGCATTCGAGTAATTTCCATTGTGGCCTCGCCGCCAGCCCTACAAAAGCTGGCCGATGCCTACCCCAGCCTGACCATC
>CAYUBC010000447.1:0-3848 GCA_964442885.1 uncultured bacterium
GCACTTTATGGATCCGCCCCTGGTGCTCACGGAGGAAGATCTGCGGCTGAGCGGGCAAAAGCAAAATTGGATGGGTGGGCTTTCGACGGAATCCCTCAAGTATGGCGAAATCCACGCCCTGATGTTTGCGGAATGGTTGATAGAGCGAGAGGCCACCAACAAACTACCGCTGACCTTTCTAAAGGGGAAAGACGCGCCCCTGGGCACGCTCTCTGGCCTCAGCATGGTGCCCTACATTCGGGAGGGACGGCGGATTTTAGGCCGCCCTGCCTACGGCCAGGACAGCTTTATGGCCGTAGAAGTGGATCTGCGAGAAGACATGACCGGTGGCCGCGACTTTAGCCCCACCGCTGTAGCCCTGGCCCACTACGATATTGATATTCACGGTTGCCGTTACCGGGCCTGGCGGCCCTCCTACGAAGCCGCTGGGGCCAGCATTAAGGAATTTGTGGTGCGACCGTTGCAGATTCCCCTGGAGGCGATGGTTCCCCAGGGAGTAGACAACGTGCTAATTGGGGGCAAGAGCATTGCCGTTAGCCACATTGTTAACGGGGTTACCCGCGTCCACTACGGGGAGTGGAGCATTGGCGGCGCTGCCGGGGCTACGGCGGGCTGGCTACAGCGCTACGGCAAGCCCTACGACCTTACCCCAGCCCAAATTGTGGTGACGGGCCAAATGCCCTCACTGCAAGCTTTTTTAATGCAGCAGGGGCTGCGGTTTATGTGGTAATTCCTGGAGTAAAGAAATACAAAAATTGCCGCTGATTCCAGGCAATCAAAATACTATTTAAAGGGGAAATGTCATATTTTCCTCCCTTGATTGTTTAATAGGTTTCTATTAATTTGAACGAATAAAGCTAGAGTCTCATCCGTAACCATAGACGTAACCATAGACAAGGGGATAAAGGCGATGCCTCAACGAATCGTTCTCCTCAATGGGTTAAGGGCCGGTGATCAAGACTTAAGGGTTTGTTTAGATCGCCTCCTCGACGAACTTCAGACCTCTGGCGCAGTGGTTCAGGTCTATACCCTTAGCGAAATGCATACGGGAACCTGTATTGGCTGCTTTGGCTGCTGGGTCAAAACCCCTGGGGTTTGTATTGAACCGGATGCCGGTCGCGATGTGTCGGCTGCGGTGGTGCAAAGCGATGTGACGATTTTGCTTAGCCCGATTATGTTTGGCGGCTATTCCTCAGAAATCAAGAAAGTTCAAGACCGTTGGCTACCGCTGGTACTGCCTTTTTTTGGTCTATTTCATGGCGAAATTCATCACCTCCCGCGCTACGCCCACTATCCCAGGCTAGTGGCTTTTGGCCTGCAACGTCAGCCTGACGAGGAGGAGGCCGATCTCTTCAAAACTCTGGTAGGACGTAACGCCTTAAACTTTCATGCCCCTACCTATGCCGCCGAGGTTCTGCTCAGCTCAGAGCCAGCGGAACAGCTACGGCAACACATTAGAACAACCTTGGTAAGGTCGGATCCGATGCCGTCAAGTCAGATGATGATGGACAGAATGCAGGCCTTAGAGGCTCATCTTGGGCCAGTAATGGGGCCAGATTCGCTCTCCTCTACGCCGGGACGGGCGTTGCTGCTCGTGGGTAGCCCCAAGGTAAAATCTCCCAGCACCTCTGGGGTGTTAGGCGGGTACCTGCTAGACCAGTTGCGGCAGCAAGGGTGGCATACCGAAACGCTAACCCTACGCAGCCGACTCTTCAACCCCGACCACCAGGCTGAATGGCTGGCGACGGTTGATCGGGCGGATTTACTGGTGCTGGCCTTTCCGCTCTACATCGATACACTGCCAGCGCTGATGACCCGGGCGCTTGAGGTGCTGGCGGATCACCTCAGGGATCACCCCGGTGCTGCGCCCAAACGCCTGGCCGTGCTCTGTAATAATGGCTTTCCAGAGGCTTACCATAACGCCATTGCCCTATCCATTTGTCATCAGTTTGCGCGTAACACCGGGTTAATTTGGGGCGGTGGACTGGCCTTGGGGGCTGGAGAAGCGATTATTCGCGGTCAATCGCTAACTGGAGAGCGGGCCGGTACCCCCCCTGTTCCCCATGTGATTCAAGCCCTGGACAGGGCCGCTGCGGCCCTGGGGGCAGGGCAAGCCATTCCGGCTGAAGCCCAGCGCTTGATGGCCAAGGTGCCCATTCCTCTAGTACCGCTGGGTCTGTGGCGACGCCTCTTTATCTATCTGGCAGGTTGGCACTGGCGACAGGAAGCGGCATCTAACCAGGCCGAGCCGGTGGGGCTAGACGCTCAGCCCTATGCACGGCGTTTAACCTAGCCGCAAATAACCCTGGCACTTAGGCCAGCCCTAACTGCCGCGTTGTCGGGTCGTCACTGTGCCCTTTAGCCCTGGTCGGTGGCTGTGGGCTAAAGGGCCAAGATGGATCAACATCGGGCCATGCTGCCGGGCCCTTGATAGGATCAGCAAGGCTAGAGGCCAGGCCCCTGACGGCAGGCGGCTTAGTCGGCCCTAAACGTTGATGACACTACCGGACTGGAGGATGGGCAGGCGATGACAGCATGGTGGCCAAATAGCCTGAGGTGGATGGGATGGAAACGGTTTATGGTGGGTCTGGCAGTTTTAGGCTTAGCCAGTTGTGCCCTGCCCCAGCTTAAGGCTGAGGATCGGCTTTTTTTAGCCGTTTCTGTAGACTTTTTGGATGTTTACACCCTGCCGCCCCAGGAGTTTGAGGGGACGACGGTCGGTGGGCTATCGGCCCTGGTTTACGACCGACAGGGCGATCGCTTCCTAGCCCTGTCGGATGATCGCGGTCAGTTTGGCTCCCCCCGCTTCTATGGGCTATCCCTGGCCTTTGACCTGGATGCCAATCAAAATCCTCAGTTTGCGGCGGTCACTATCGATCAGGTTACGAGTTTGAAGGATGCAGCGGGCCACCCCTACCCCCAGGGTAGCCTTGACCCAGAAGGCCTGGCCCTCTCGCCCCGCAACACGCTGCTGATTACCAGCGAAGGCGATATCAAACGTAATGCTCCCCCCTTCCTGGGGGAGTTTGACCGCACTACCGGCCAGGTTATAACCACCTTTCGCATCCCTGACCGGTTTCTGCCCGATGCCATCGACATGCCCACCCAGGGCGTTCGGGATAACCTCGGCTTTGAGTCACTCACCGTGAATGCCGCCCCTGGCACAGCGGGGCAAACGGAGCCCTTTCGGCTGTTCATCGCGACTGAGTCTGCCCTGGTGCAGGACTATAACGACGACCCGGCCCTGCCCCTGAACAATCGCTTCTTGCATTACCTACTCGGTGAAGACCAGTCTACGCTGATTGCCGAACACGCCTATCCCCTGGAGCTAGAGCCCACGGGAGCCGTATCCCACGGGTTGACAGAACTGCTGGTGATTGACCAGGGAGGCCATTTCCTAGCCCTGGAGCGTACCTACGGTCTGCAGGGCTTTGCCGTTAAGCTATATCAGTTGGCTACCGGGGGCGCTACGGATACCTCCACAATGCCGAGCCTGAGGGGCGAATTAACGGGCCTCTCGCCCATTCGCAAGCAACTGGTGTTTGATTTTGCCCAGGCTCCTGTCCCCATCGATAATCTGGAGGGCATGACTTTGGGGCCGCGCCTGCCCGATGGTAGCCAGAGTTTGATTGTGGTTAGTGATAACAATTTTGACGGCGATCGCCCCACCCAATTGCTCTTACTGCGGCTGCGGTTGGGATGATCCCTGGTGGGTCTGCGGGAATTCATTCAGGCTGTTGTCAGTGGAATAAATCGCCATCAGACAGTATTTGCCTGCACAGATATTTCCTAATCGGGGGTTTACAGGGTCTCTAAACCTGGTAGATTGTCTTGGTATCAGCAACGAG
>CAYUBC010000448.1:0-3844 GCA_964442885.1 uncultured bacterium
AGCACTACCGCCCTGGTCAGCGGCAATGTGATCCAGGGCCAGCAGATAGCGGGCGCGATGGTTGCTGATGGAAGATTGCTTGTCGGCATACTTGGCCAGAGCTTCGGAACGCTGAGCCGCAGGCTGGAGCGACAGGTCTAACACGGGGTCGTTGCTGTGGCCTGGGTCACGCTTGGGTAAGATGGGGAAAACCGATTCCTCAGCAATGGGGACTTCGCCAGGGCCAATTTTCCCAAACGTGTTGACCAGAGCGGCCACCATACCAAGGGAAAGGGCGCTCAGACCCGCGATCGCCAGCAGGGGCAGGCTCTTTTTCAGCTGCTTTAGCATGGGGGCCAGAAAATATCACTATGGGCTGTTGTAGCAAAAAAATGAAGGTTTGGAGCAGGTGTAGAGGGTCAATTCAGGCATAAAGTATTAAGCTACACATCGTGCTCAACTGGCAAACTCTGCGTGGGCCAGTAGCTCGTTAGCGTTAGCTGGAGGAATCCCCATGTCGTCTGCCCAGGGCGGGGCTGAGAGCGCTATAGTATTCAAAAGATTTTGTCAAACAGCACACCAGTACATTTATCGAGCTGCCGGTTAATGGAGTTTCACGCATCGGAGAAAACTAGCCTGACCTGGGCTGGAGATTGTTTAGTGATTGGCCTGACCGAGGCCGCTTTGCCCCTGACAGGCTCCCTGGTTGAACTGAATACCCAGGTGTCGGGGCTATTGCAGGAATTGATCGATGAGGCGGAGTTCACCGGTAAGGATGGCACTACCGCCGTGATTCGCCTCGGCCAGGGGAGTAGGTTGCGAAAGCTTGGGTTAGTAGGGCTAGGGGCTGCCGATAGCCTTAACTTAGACTCCCTGCGCCGGGGCGCGGCGGCAGCGGCGCGGCTGGCCAAGAAAGAGAAGTGCGCTTCCCTGGGCCTGAGTATGCCGACTTACCAGGAAAATTCGTCCCTGACAGCGCAGGTGCTGGTTGAAGGGGCCGCCCTAGCGTTGCATCAGGACAACCGCTTCAAATCCGAGGACAACGCCAACGGCAAAGTTAATGTTGAGGCCATTCATCTGCTTGATTTAGCCGGGCAGGAGGGCAGCATCCAAACCGCCCAAGCGGTCTGCGATGGGGTGATATTGGCCCGTGAACTGGTGTCAGCACCGGCTAATATCGTTACCCCAGAGGTGCTGGCCCAGACCGCCCTGGACATTGCCGCCGCCCACGGCCTGGAAGTTGAAATTCTGGAGCGGGAGCAGTGCCAGGCGCTTGGCATGGGAGCCTATCTGGGCGTGGCCCAGGCGTCGGATTTGCCGCCTAAATTTATCCACCTCACCTATCGGCCAGCGGGTACGCCGACTCACAAAGTTGCCATTATCGGCAAAGGGCTGACCTTCGACTCTGGTGGCCTCAACATCAAGGTGTCGGGCAGCGGCATCGAAATGATGAAGGTAGACATGGGCGGTGCAGCGGCTACCCTGGGTGCGGCTAAGGCCATTGGCCAACTCAAGCCCAATGTTGAAGTTCACTTCATCAGCGCCGCAGTGGAAAACATGATTAGCGGCAATGCGCTGCGACCGGGGGACATTCTCACCGCCTCCAACGGCAAAACTATCGAAGTCAACAACACCGATGCCGAAGGTCGCCTCACCCTGGCCGATGCCCTGGTGTTTGCCGAAAAGCTGGAAGTCGATGCCATTGTCGATCTAGCCACCCTGACCGGGGCTTGCATCGTTGCCCTGGGGGATGATATTGCCGGTCTATTCACCGAAAACGAGGAACTGGCCACGGCCCTGACTCAGGCGGCTGAGGTAGCTGGCGAAAAGTTCTGGCAACTACCGATGGAAGAAAAATACTTCGAGGGGCTGAAATCCATCGTGGCAGACATGAAAAATACTGGGCCTCGGCCCGGTGGCTCAATTACGGCAGCTCTATTCCTCAAGCAGTTTGTGGAAAAAACTCCCTGGGTTCACCTGGACGTAGCTGGCCCGGTGTGGACAGAGAAAGAGTATGGCTACAACAACCCTGGGGGCACCGGCTTTGGTGTGCGCACCCTGGTGGCCTGGGTGCAGGCTCTAAGCTCTCCCTAAACTACGTTAGACTCCTAATCAAGGGTACATCCGGTTTTGTCCGCCGTGCCGTGACTCTCTAATCCAGACCCACCCCTGCCCCTCCGAGGAGGGGAATCTAGAGACCAGACCCACCCCTGCCCCTCCCAGGAGGGGAATCTAAAATCCAAAATCACTACTACTGCCCTATGGACGTAATGGATTTTTTCCGCCTCAGTGCGGGTCAGTGGAACTCTCAGCGCACTACCCACCATCTGCCCTTTCGGCGGGCTGAACTGGGGGGCTCCACGATTGTGGTTGAAGCCCTGGAAATTGGCCATTCCAGTGTGGTTGAAATTTGCCAATTGCACAGCGTCGATCCGGCCCTGGCGGTAGGTGGTGCCCTAGTTACCTGGCAGGGCTCCATGGCCTGGGACAGGGACGACGAGAACCACGAGGGCAAAACCGTCTTTGCCCTGGTGCCCGATGCTGATAATCCCAACCTGGGGCAACTGCTGCGGGAGCGAGGCTACGCCGAAATTGTGCCGGTGATTGGCCGCTACGAAATTGAAGGCGATGGCGGGCTGCTGCTCACCACCGAGTACGAAACTATGAGTTCCGTGGAGCGGTTCTGGTTTGCTAACCCCAACCTGCGCCTGCGCACCAGCGTAGTGAAGCGATTTGGCGGCTTCAGCACCGCCTCCTTTTGTGCAGAATCGCGGATAGTGGAATCGGTTGGGGCAGAAGCGGCAGAGAACACAGCATCCGATGGCAACCCGGCAGTTCTATCTGCCTTCGGTTGGTAAGCCGTCCATTCACCAATGGAAACGTCTGCGACAATTTCGGGCTTTGGCTTGGTGATTAAGAATCATCATTTTCTAACGGAAGGGCGGAATGATACGCTTCGTGAGGCTGGGCTAGACCAAACCCAACCGATTACCGGCACCACTGAATTTGAGTTGATCACCTGGCTGATTACCCATACTGGTGATCATCGTCTGTCCCAGGAGGCATAACCATGATTACGATTGCCCCGCTTGCCCCAACCGAAATGATCGGCGAAAAGCGCGTCACCTTGCATGGGCTAACCTGGCAAGCCTATCAACAGATTCTTCATGTCCTGCCCCAAAGCCGTGCGGCTCGGTTGACTTACGATCAGGGGATTTTAGAAATTGCACTGCCATTAGAAGATCATGAATATGCCAGCGAGTTAATTGGTTTATTTAGTTCGGATATTGGTTGGTGAAACAGGCTTTAAGCTTAAATCCCTGCGATCCACAACTCTGGATCGAGAAGATCTCGATCGCGGTGCCGAACCGGGTAATGCCTATTACATTCAGAATCAACCCAAGGTCGCTGGTCGTAATGTGGACTTAAGGAAAGACCCACCCCCAGATCTCGTGATTGAAGTGGATGTAACCCATTCTGATATTGATAAAAATCGCCTCTATGCTGCGATGGGAGTGCCAGAACTTTGGCGATATAACGGGTGTGATTGGCGAATCTTTCAATTGCAGGATAGAGTCTATCAAGAGTGTGATCGCAGCCCTCTCTTTCCCTGGGTTGAAAAAGAGTATTTGTACCAGTTTTTAGCCCAAGCCCAACAGGATGAAATCGAGGCGGAGCGCACCTGGCGGAAATTTGTGCAAGCACACCTAGCGAATTCATTGCCAGGAAAACCTGCCGGATAATACACCTGAAATTTTGGCAGGCTGTAAATTTAGCGGATTCTTGGAGGATCGCGATATTCACAAAATCGGCACTGGTCTGTTAAGAGGAGATGCATTGAAACCCTCTCATGCACAGGATTTCC
>CAYUBC010000449.1:0-3830 GCA_964442885.1 uncultured bacterium
TGCATTCAGGGCTACCCCGATCGCACCTTTCGTGGGCAGCGCAGCCTGACTCGCTTTGAGTTTGCCGCCGGGCTCAACGCCTGTCTGGATGTTCTCGCTGTCTTAATTGCTCAGTCTGGTATTGACCCGGATGACCTGGCTGCCATTCGCCGCTTGCAGGAAGAGTTTCAGGCAGAACTGGCCACTCTACGCGGCCGGGTAGATGCCCTGGAGGCAGAAACGGCCCTACTGACTGCCCAGCAGTTTTCCACCACCACCAAACTGCGCGGTGAAGCCGTCGCCCATCTGGGTATTCCCTTCGACAGCATCGAGGTCTTTGATGCGAATGGCGACCCAGTGGTGGTGGAAAATAGCACCAGCGTAGCGGCCCGCGCCCGGCTAAACTTCGACAGCAGCTTCACTGGGGATGACCTGCTGCGCATTCGCCTGGAAGCTGGTCAGGGAAACTTTCTCGATGCCTTTGATGGCCTGGCCGAGTCTAGCGACACTGGCTACAATGTGGCGCTCGATGACTTTTTCTACACTTTCCCCATTGGCAACCGCATCGACATTACCCTGGCCGCTACCGGGCTTTCGGGGGATGACTGGGTTACCAGCACCATTCTGCCCTTCCACGGCCCGGCCCTGGCGGAAGCCTCTAAGCCAGGCTTTTATAATTCGGGGGCCAGCACTGGCGATGGGGCAGGGGTTGGCATTAACGTTGCCCTCACCGATAACCTGGTGCTGGATCTGGGCTACACCGCCGCCAATGAAGGGGCCACTAACCCGGCTGTGGGCCTGTTTAGCGCTGCTGACCAGAGCTACATTGCCCAGCTCAGCTATCTGAGCGATGGCTTTCTAAACGCCGCCTTTGCCTACCTGCACAACGATCAGTCCGAAGCCTTTACCGGCGGCACCCCCGGCGGTACCGACAGCTTTGCTGGCTTGCTCAGCTTCAATTTTGGTAATTTCTTCATCGCTGGGCATGGGGCCTACCAAACCTTCAATGGCGGCAACGACTTTAGCTGGAGCGCTGGCCTGGGGTTTGATGATCTGTTCATGGAAGGGGCTCAGTTTGGGGTGTATGTGACCCAGTTGCCCCAGCTGAATTACGGCTACGAAGATTCCCTGGGGCAGGCTCAAAGCCTGGGACGAGACAGTAACCCTCTATTTATCGAAGGCTACTACCAAATTCCGGTGAATGAGTTTCTCACCATTACCCCGGCGATCATGTATGGGGATGCCAAGCTCAGCAACCCCGGCGGCACCCGTACCGAAGACACCACCTTCTACGGTGCCATTCGCGCCATTTTTAGCTTTTAACCCCGAAATACCCGCTTTGCTCTCCGGTCACCAGACTTGCCCCCAAGCCTGGTTTTTTTAGCCCTCTACCCAACGGGGAATGTAGCGCCAACCATCGCGAATTTGGTGACGATAGCGTTGGTAATCGGGCTGTTTTTCGCCCACTAGCCGCCAAAAAGCTGCAGAATGATCCATATGCACCGTGTGGCAAAGCTCGTGGACAAACACATAGTGCACCAGTTCTGGCGGCAAAAACAACAGCTTGTAGTTCAGGCTAATGTTCTTTTGGGTCGAGCAACTAGCCCAGCGGGTCTTCTGGCCGCGAATGGAGATGCGATTGAAGGGCAGGTTGATGTCAAAGCTCAACTCCCGCAGCCAGGGGGCAAACTCAGCCCTGGCCCGCCGGGTTAGCCACTGGCGCAGCAAATCACCACAGGCGGCCGCATTGTGGGTGTCGCCACGCAGCAGCAGCGTTAGCGGGCTGGGCTGGCTCAGGGTAAGCCGCTGCCGTTCGCCGGGCTGGTAGAGCACTTCCCAGGTCTGCTGGCGAGATCGCAACTCAATCTGGCTGGGAGTGGCCTCAAAGTGAGCCTGGGTTAGCTCGGCGGTTTTGTGCTCAAGCTGCTGCACCGTTTGCCAGAGCCAGCTCCGCCGCTTGTAGAGCAAATCGTGCACCTGGCGATGGTCAAACCCCAAGGGAACGACGACCTCTATCTCGCCATTCAGATGCACTTTAATGGATACGTGACGGGCGCGGGAACTTTCTCGAATGCGGTAGTCGGGCAGGCCGGCTGGGTGCATTTGCAATAGTTCAAGCTGTTCGGACGGCTCAGTCATGCCGACGGCCTAGTAAATCTCCTGTTCTATCCTACGGTGCTGTAGAAAAGAGAGCAAAATTTGTTGGTGAGGTGGCCCAATAGGTCGCGATTCCTGAACCTTGGCGGAGTAGCGATCGCCCCGCTCAATATCCGCTGCCGTCCACAGGCCCAGATCCTGCCCTTCCTGCAAATCCAGGTCGGCCACAGGCACCACCAGCGCCGCTGCAAAAACATGGCGCACCACCTGCTCGGTTTTCATCCGTTGAAAGGGATAGCAGGCGGGCGGCTCATAACCGATTTCTTCGAGTAGCTCTCGTCTTAGGCCAGCCTCTGGGGATTCTCCGGCTTCCAGGTGCCCCCCAAACAGCCCCCAATGGCCAGGGTAGGCAATCCCAGCGATATCGTCCCGCAGTTGCATCAAGAACTGATTGCCCTGGTACAGGATAGCCAGGGCCACCTCAATTTTATGAGTCATGGTGTTGGAGGAAATTACCTCCAGCATTCTAGCGGCTTGAGCCCCATCCCTCGTCGTACTGATTAGCACGGTTGGAAGGCACCAATGGCAAGCCGGTGTCTATTTCTTTAAGAGGTAGTGCATTTTTTAGTAAAGCACAGAGGAAAAGATAGGCTCTTCCCTTTCTGCCAGCTTCTTTCTGACTCGGCAGTTGTATTCATGGATAAACATCCAGATTGCACCGATGTGATTCTCTAGCTTCTTCGAGAAGGACAGCGTCTTCCTCACCAGCCGAAAAATCCGCTGCCTCAGGGTGTTGTTCAGTCTTGCGATTCCCCAGCGATTCCACGCTTCCGTCGTTGCTTGGCCATAACGTCGGCCGCCTGAGCGCTATCCCCTAATTTTACGCTACACAAACTCGGGTGGAACTAGATTTAAGCTTATGACTTGACTCCCAGATTTTTTGGCAGCTGAAATGCTTTTCAGCATATACTTTTATGAATTATTTAAAGATAGAATAAAGTCCATAAATTCTCGGTTGAGAAAAAGAGATAATTAAGATGTAAACCACATCCAGGTTGAAATCTATAGTTTTGAAGAATCACCTAAAAACCTTGACTGATAGGGCTTCCGTGGTTTAGGGATCCATGCCCAAAACTTCGATTCCCAAGTTGGACGCGGTTTATTAGAAGTCAAGCTTGAATTAGGGAGGCTTGAAATGAGTACTCTACATTTTATTGGTTTGACCTGCCATAAAACCCAAGAAGCAATAGATGAGCCTTATCTTAGGGTTAATGATAGAAAGGTTTGGGGGCCGAAAAAGATGAATGATGGAGAAGCTAGAGACTTAGGTGGGGTGTCAGTTCCTTTTTCACATTCAGCTTATATTGAGCTCTGGGAGGATGATAGAATTGGTAGAGATGATTTGTTCGGCAATACCACTGCATCTAAGTCGATGGAAGGTCTGGGAGAGCAGCGTGTAACTTTCACTGCACATAGAGGCAACTATACTCTGAGCTATGAGGTTTTGCCTGATCATGCACCTGCATAACCTTTTCTCCAAGCTCTGACTTCCAAATTTGTCTATATGGAGGGCAATCTCTTGAAAAGAAAGCTTATGCATGTTCAGTTTTTGGACTGACAAGCTGAGTGGAGTATTGGTTGTTTGAAAGTAGGGCTTATTCTTAGGCTTTTCGAGTCACTTTAGGAATAAGCCCTATGGCAACACTCCGGACAGATTTCGGGGTCTATCGGCTCCAGCTTAAGCGACTATAGCC
>CAYUBC010000450.1:0-3822 GCA_964442885.1 uncultured bacterium
TGGCACTCGATTGTAGTTCGATGCCATGCTGTAATTGTAGGCACCAGTCGCCGCAATGGTGATCACATCGTCGGTATGCAGGGCGGGTAGAGGGGCGTCTTTAATTAAAATATCCCCCGATTCGCAGTGCTTGCCCGCCAGAGTAATTGTTTCAGCCAAGGGGGCCGACATGCGGTTGGCCACCAGGGCCCGGTAAACCGACTGGTAGGTAATTGGGCGAGGGTTGTCAGACATGCCCCCATCCACAGCGGCATAGGTACGAATGCCGGGCACAGTTTTCTGACTACCGACCCGATAAGCCGTGACACAGGCGGAGCCTACCAGCGATCGCCCCGGTTCGCACAGCAATCTAGGTAGGGGAATCTGCTGCGCCTCGCAGGCCGCTACCACGCTGTCGCAGACGGTCTTGACCCAGGTATCAATGCTCGGTGGGTCATCCGCCTCGGTATAGCGAATGCCCAGACCGCCGCCCACATCCAGTTCCGTCAAGGGGAGGCCGTAGCGCTGGGCCGTAACCAACCACTGGGCCATGACCCCGCCCAGGTCAGTATGGGGATTCAGTTCAAAAATCTGTGAACCAATGTGGGCATGCACGCCCAGGCACCGCAACTGGGGCTGAGTAACCAGAAATTCAAACACTGTGTCGATTTGCTCTGGGTCAAAGCCAAACTTGCTATCCAGGTGGCCAGTGCGGATGTAGTCATGGGTGTGGCACTCAATACCGGGGGTAATGCGCAGCAAAATCGGCACCGTCTTGCCCTGCTGAGTGGCCATTTCGCCCAGGGTTTTCAGTTCCAGCCAGTTATCGACCACAATCCGGCAGCCAATGTCGAGGGCCAGTGCCAGCTCATCGGCAGATTTATTATTGCCGTGGAAATAAATTGTATCGGGGTGGGCCCCAGCTTCCGTGGCGGTCAAAAGCTCTCCAGCGGAAACGACATCAATACCCAGCCCCTCGGCCACCATAATGGCGCACACTGCCAGACAACTCCAGGCCTTGGAGGCATAGAGCACCAGCGCCTGGCCGGGGTAGTAGCGCTCAAACCCCTGGCGATACTGGCGGCAGGCGGCCCGCAGGGTGTGGTCATCTAAAATATAGAGAGGCGAACCAAACTGCTCGACCAGGGAAACCACATCGCAACCACCCACCGATAAATGATCGTCGGCGGTAACCGTAGCCGTGAGCGGCAACAAGTTTTGGTTTGGAGCCGGGGATGCGCCCTCAGCCGAGGGTAGATATCGACGGCTGCCAGGGGTGTTGGTATTAGTGGGTGAAGGAGTAAGTACCATACAAAGTCAGGGATTAGGTAAACGATGATTCCAGGCACTGCCGTTGGCCCCTGGCACCAGAAGTCCAGCCCAGCCGCCCACTCGCCTAATACACCAGTGTACAATTAGGGGCTGTATTGGGTCTCAGGGATGTGGGTCAACTTTACTGTGTAGCGCCGACCCTGGCAGATATTCCGGCTCTGGTTGAGCTGGATCAGAGATCGCTGGGTGGGCTTTGGTCAGCGGCAGGCTATCGTCGAGAAGTCGATAGCCCAAACAGTTGCCTGCGAGTGCTCAACCATCGTAACCAGGCCGATTACCTGGAGCCATCGACAGCCCCTATCGAACCCATAGATATGATTGGGGTGGGCTGCTACTGGGCCATCGTGGATGAAGCCCACATTACCGTCTTGGGAATTGACCCCCATTACCAGCGTCGGGGACTGGGGCAATGGCTCTTAATTCAATTGCTTGAGGATGCCTGCCAGCGGGGCTTAAAGCGGGCTACCCTGGAAGTGCGTCCCTCCAATCCGGTGGCGCTCCATCTCTACCAGAGCTTTGGCTTTGAGGTGTTGGGCTGCCGCAAACGCTACTATCCCGATGGGGAAGATGCGCTGATTCTCTGGCAAAATTCCCTAAAAACCACAGCATTTCAGGAAAACTTACAGCTTCGACGCGGTGCCGCCATGACTCGGTTAATAACCCAAGGATGGCAGATTGCCAGCCAAAAAGATGTAGCAAACCGAACCTGAAACCGAACCTTAAACGTTGAGAAAATTAACATTTTCTTCAGCCCAAGTGATTGACAAGCCTTGATCCCATCAGCTTTTCCCAGTTTTGGGAGGCGCAAAAGGACTCCAATAAATCAAGCTGTTTAGTTGGTCACAATCCACAAAATCCCCTGTGCTAGAATTTCCCTATCCGGCACGCACCAGGTGATTAATACCGTCATGTTTGAACGCTTCACAGAAAAAGCTATCAAGGTCATCATGCTGGCTCAGGAGGAGGCTCGTCGGCTTGGCCACAATTTTGTGGGCACCGAGCAAATCCTTCTGGGGTTGATTGGGGAGGGCACGGGCGTGGCCGCCAAGGTCTTGAAGTCCATGGGCGTCAATCTAAAGGATGCGCGCATTGAGGTGGAAAAGATCATTGGCCGTGGCTCTGGCTTTGTGGCCGTTGAAATCCCCTTTACCCCGCGAGCTAAGCGTGTGCTTGAACTCTCCCTAGAAGAGGCCCGCCAACTCGGCCATAACTACATTGGCACTGAGCACCTGCTTCTAGGCTTAATCCGCGAAGGCGAGGGGGTCGCGGCTCGCGTGCTTGAAAACTTAGGCGTTGACTTATCCAAGGTGCGCACCCAGGTGATTCGGATGCTGGGTGAAACGGCTGAAGTCTCCGCTGGCGGGGGCCAGGGCCGCACTAAAACGCCAACTCTAGATGAATTTGGCTCTAACCTGACCCAGATGGCTGCCGAGGGCAAGCTCGATCCAGTGGTTGGTCGGCAAAAGGAAATTGAGCGGGTGATTCAGATCCTCGGTCGCCGTACCAAGAACAACCCGGTGCTGATTGGTGAGCCCGGCGTAGGTAAAACCGCCATTGCCGAAGGGTTGGCCCAGCGCATCAGCAACGGCGATGTGCCGGATATCCTGGAAGACCGCCGGGTGGTTACCCTGGATATTGGTCTACTAGTGGCCGGTACCAAGTACCGGGGCGAGTTTGAAGAGCGGCTTAAGAAAATCATGGATGAAATCCGTTCTGCGGGTAACGTCATCCTGGTCATTGACGAAGTCCACACGCTAATTGGGGCCGGGGCCGCTGAGGGGGCCATTGATGCCGCCAACATCCTGAAGCCCGCCCTGGCCCGGGGCGAACTTCAGTGCATTGGGGCCACCACCCTGGATGAGTATCGCAAGCACATTGAGCGGGATGCCGCCCTGGAGCGCCGCTTCCAGCCGGTAATGGTGGGCGAACCCAGCGTCGATGAAACCATCGAAATTCTCCACGGTCTGCGCGATCGCTACGAGAAGCACCACAAGCTTAAAATCTCCGACGAAGCCCTGGAAGCCGCCGCCAAGCTGTCAGATCGGTACATTTCTGATCGCTACCTGCCCGACAAGGCCATTGACCTGGTCGATGAGGCCGGTTCTCGCGTGCGGTTGATTAACTCCCAGCTCCCCCCGGAAGCAAAGGAGAAGGATCGGGAACTGCGCCAGGTGCTGAAGGATAAGGATAACGCCGTGCGCTCCCAGGACTTTGACCGGGCCGGGGAACTGCGCGACCGGGAAATGGAACTTAAGGCTGAAATTCGTGCCATTGCCCAAAACAAGGCCACGGAAGATGCCGAGGGTGAAGATCAACCCGTGGTGGGCGAAGAAGACATCGCCCACATTGTAGCCTCGTGGACTGGGGTACCGGTGAACAAGCTCACCGAGTCCGAGTCCGAGAAGCTGCTGCACATGGAAGACACCCTGCACCAGCGCCTAGTCGGTCAGGACGAAGCGGTGAAAGCCATTTCCCGCGCCATCCGCCGCGCCCGTGTTGGCCTCAAGAATC
>CAYUBC010000451.1:0-3820 GCA_964442885.1 uncultured bacterium
TGGTGATTTCTGCAATAATGTCTGGATTGAAAAGATACGCAACAAAAACAGCGCTGAAGATAGCGGCGACAAAGTTAAAGACCACCACCAGGGTTAAAGCAATCAGCAGTTGCCCCATCAGCCAGCGCCGTTGCAGCCCGGCCTTGGCCCCGCAAAAAATGGTGTTTTGTAGGGCTGCATTGGCAAAGTTAGTGCCGCGCAGGTCGGCGTTGCTAAAGTCGGCCCCGGCCAGGGTTGCGCCCTTAAAGTTGAGCCCCCGCAAATTGGCCCCGCAAAAATCTCGGTCTCCAGCGGCATAGCGACGTAGAACTTCGGCAGCGGTAAGGCGACCCATACTGGCCAATAGGTAAGGTGAGGTAAAAGAACTAACCCAGCAAGCTGCCACCATTAAACCCCAGATTTTATGGTTGAGGCCAGAAATTACCCCCACGGGTAACCCACCAGCTGCCGCCCAGTAGGATGGGTAAAAGGCCAGGCCCGTGCCTATCAGGGGTTCTTCCGATGGGCACTAAGTAGGGGTATGGGGTGCGGGGTAGAGGGTAGCTAAGGGTAACGGTGCAGGAATTTGTGCTTTGAATTACCAGGCTGGGGCCATTACCAGGAGCCTTGATTAATTCTGGGGCTGGTTTTGCCCACTAGCCTCAAATCGGCACCGTTCAGCGGAGTCTGGGGCAGGTCAACGGGCTGAATTCCGCCTAAGTCTAAAATTTGGGGAATTAAATCTTCTCGCCGTACCGCCATTAGGTGAACGCCCTGGCAGAGTTGTCGAGCCGTCCGTACCTGCTCAGCGGCGATCTGAATGCCTTCCTGGAGCGGATCCTTGGCCTGGGCCAGACGCTCCACAATGGACTGGGGAATTTGCGCCCCCGGCACATGGCGGTTGATGAACTGAGCGTTCTTAGCCGACTTGAGCAGAAAAATTCCGGCCAGCACGGGCTGCCCAGACCCCGCTGCAATTTGATCCATAAATTTGCTAAGACGGTCAAAATCCGTAATCAACTGGCTCTGAAAGAAACCGGCACCGGCCTTGACCTTGGCCTCAAAGCGGCGCTGTAGCCCCGACCAACTGGGAGATTGTGGATCCACCGCCGCGCCAGGGAACAAATCCAGCGCTCCCTCGGTGAGCGGCTTATCGTGGCTATCGCAGCCCTGGTTGAGCTGGTCAATTAGCCGCAGCAGGCGCACAGATTCCAAATCAAACACGCCCCGGGCTTCGGCGTGGTCGCCCGCTTTAATGGGGTCGCCCGTTAAGGCCAGAATGTTGCGGATGCCCAGAGCATGGGCACCGAGTAAATCGGCCTGGAGGGCAATGCGGTTGCGATCGCGGCAGGCCATCTGGCACACGGCTTCCACCCCCTGCTGCTGCAAGAGGGCTGATGCGGCCACCGAGGACATCCGCATTACAGCCCGGCTGCCATCGGTAACATTAACCGCGTGGACTCGCCCCTTCAGCAAGCGAGCCATTGCCAGCATATGGCCGGGGTCGCCTCCCTTGGGGGGCATCACCTCTGCCGTGACCAAAAACTGCCCCGACCCAGCCGCCGCCCGCAGCCGATACCCCAGAGATACAGAAGTCAAACAGGTCTCCTCAACGGCGATCTTAACGTTGTGTGCACAACGCGGTGTTTGGCTAGTATATCGTGTCGGCTGTTACCAAGCGAAGGGCTACAGCAGCCTAGAAAAGCCCAGCGCCGTCTTCACTTTATCCAGGGTAGGAAAGGCTACAGCAGCGGCTTTCTCACTCCCGGCTTTCAAAATCCCTTCTAGATAGCCCCGGTCGGCCATCAGCTCGTTAAACGTCGCCTGAATAGGAGCCAGAGCCGCGACGGTGGTGTCTGCTAACAGTGGCTTAAACTGCCCCCAGCCCATCTCCTGGCACTCGGCGGCTACGGCAGCCTTAGCTTGCCCAGACAAGATCATGTACAGGCTCAGCAGGTTGTGGCACTCTGGGCGAGCCGGATCATCAAACCAGAGGCCGCGCTCTGGGTCCGTTTTGGCCCGCTTGATTTTTTTGATAATGACATCGGGGGGATCGGTCAAGTCAATCCGGCTCTGATCGGAAGGGTCGGACTTCGACATCTTCTTAGTGCCATCCGTCAGGCTCATGACCCGTGCCCCAGCTTCCCGAATTAGGGGTTCGGGCACCTTGAGAATGGGAACCTCTTCGCTGCCGTACTGAAAATTTAGGCGGCTGGCAATGTCGCGGGTTAGTTCCAGGTGTTGTTTCTGATCTTCGCCTACCGGTACCAGGTCGGGCTCGTAGAGCAGAATATCCGCCGCTTGGAGGACAGGATAATCCAGTAGCCCAATGCTGACATTCTCCCCCTGTTTAACAGCTTTTTCCTTGAACTGAATCATCCGCTCTAGCCAATTGAGGGGGGTAATACAGTTAAACAGCCAGGCCAACTCAGCATGGGCCGACAGGTGCGACTGGACAAAAATCGTGGCTTTTTCAGGATCAATGCCACAGGCAATGTAAGTGGCGGCGACTTTGTAGGTGTCCTCCGCCAGCCGCTTGGGGTCGTGGGGCACGGTAATGGCGTGGAGATCGGCCATGAAGAGAAAGGCATCGTACTCGTCTTGCAAGTCAACCCAGTTGCGAATGGCCCCCAGGTAGTTGCCCAGGTGCAGGTTGCCTGTTGGCTGAATGCCAGAGAGGATGCGCTGTTTGGCCATAGCTGAAAATTCAGGTGGATAGATAGAACAGGTTGGCTAAAAAAGCCCCTTACGAATCTACCCTAATCTACGGCCTTCGCCTTGCGAAACCTGAACAAATTATTTAGATTTGTAACAGAAAAGTCCCTTACCCTTAGCTAATCTAAGTTTTTAGCTAGTCCCCGCCTAAGGCTTCCAGCCTCTTCTGCTCCTATACCTGCGCTATGGCCATGACCTCTGCCCAAGATCTTTCGACCCGCCTACAGGCTGCTGTAGAACTGGCCCATACTGTGGATTGCCATGCCGAGGCCCATCAACAGTTTCAGGCTCTTTTAGACGAACTGCAAAGCCACGACCCCCAGGCAGTCGCCCTGCTTGAGCAGCTCTGGCAAAGCTACGTGGCATCCCAGCGCTCATCCCTGTTTTGGCAACAACTTTCCCAGGTTGAGAAAAACCTCTCCGACCGGTTAACTGAAAGCCACCTGCAACTCAAGCAAAATTACCTGCGCCTGATGCAGGAGCAATAAGCTAAGGAAATAGCCTAAAGACGTTGGGATAGCCGCCTGGGTCAGAATAGTAGCAGTAGTTGAAATCTAGGAAACCAGTTGCTAAAAGCGCAAAATCATCTACTCGCGCACCAATAGCTCAGGATAAGGCTTGAAGGTAGACCCTGCCCTGAGCATTCAACTCTGAAGGATGAACTAGGACAGACCAGTATTCATGCCCTGGCGACCGGTGGCCAGTTCCACCTTAACGATTTTGCCGCCCATTTTCTGGATGCGTTGCTGCTCATTAAACCAGTTTTCGTAGGGCACCAGCTTGGTAAAAAAGGTGTTTTGTAGCTCTCGCTGGGTGCGAATTCTCGTCTGGCTAGGAACACAAGCGGTAATTTTAAACATGCGCATGGCTAGAGGCTCTCCTACTATCTCGCTGGACAACGTATTGATGAACTACTTAAGGATTATCAAACCTGCTAAAAAGCCAGAGTCGAAAGCCAATGCCTGGGACACCGGGACGACAATACAGCCAAGCCCATTGTCCTAACACTCGCTCCTGACTCTGGCCCAAGGTGCCCAACCTTCTTAAGGCAAGGCTTAAACCTGAGCTTAGCTTAGCTCAAGCCAGAGCAGATGTAGTCGAAGTAAACGCCCATTTCCTTGCCAGC
>CAYUBC010000452.1:0-3818 GCA_964442885.1 uncultured bacterium
GAGCCCCCTACAAATTCTGTGGATGAACCTGGTCACCGACGGCTTTCCGGCCCTGGCCCTGGCGGTAGAACCCGCCGAGCCCAACGTGATGCAGCGCCCTCCCCACGACCCCCAGGAAGGCATTTTTGCCCGCGGCCTGGGAGCCTACATGGTGCGCATTGGCTTAGTGTTTACCGTCATTTCGGTTTCGATGATGATGTGGGCCTTTTACCAGGCGCAGCAGAGCGGCAATCCAGATCGCTGGCGCACGATGGTGTTTACAACCCTCTGCCTGGCGCAGATGGGCCACGCCATTGCCGTACGCTCTGACACCCGCCTGACCATTGAACTATCGCCCTGGTCAAATCCCTTTGTGCTGATAGCTGTTGCCGTAACCACCGTGCTGCAAATGCTGCTTATTTACGTCGAGCCACTCCGCAATTTCTTTGGCACTCACTTTATTTCGCCCCAGGAGTTGTTAATTTGCTTTGGCTTCAGCACCTTGCTCTTTGTCTGGGTAGAGTTGGAAAAAATCTATCGCCGACTGCGCGGCAAGTCCGCACAGACCTGATGTAGGAGAGCAAACGCTAGTCCCAGCAGCGCTTCTGCCTTCTACCTCCTAGCTTCCCCTTGGGTGGCTACCCTCAGAGGTCTTCACCCAGGGTTGTAATCAGGTTGAGAAGATCCTGACTGTGCCGCTGGATTTCTAGCAGGCAGGTGTAATTTGCCGCTGTCAGGGTCGGGTTTTGGCTGAGGCGATCAGTATAGTTCAGGATAGTGGCAATGGCTGATACCACTCCGCTCGTGCTTTGTTCTTCAATCAGGATGCGAGATAAATTAGGCACGCTCCCAGCGGTGGCCTGTAGCTGCTGCTGTTGAGCTACCACCTGCTTCTTGAGGGATTGAATCGTCAGTTGGTGCTGTACCCGTGCTAACACCTCCTGCACCTGAAAAGGCTTGGTGATGTAGTCAGCCCCGCCCACGGCAAAGGCACGCGCCTTGTCAATGGTCTCATCCAGAGCACTGAGAAAAATCACCGGAATAGCCTGGGTAACCGGGTCAGATTTAAGTTGCTGACATACCTCATAGCCATCCATCTCCGGCATGCGGATATCGAGCAAGATGACGTCTGGGGGGGCCGTTCTCGCCCCGATTAGCGCCATCGCTCCATTTCTCACCGCGCGCACACGATGACCCTGGCTGGCCAGGGTATCCGACAACACGCGCAAATTTTCAGGCAGGTCGTCTACGATTAAAATGTCGCCCCGCGAACCAGAAACATCTATCTGCATAGTTTTCCAATACATTGCAATCACGCACTTGGTTCAAGCCGCCTTTAGCCCAAGCCCTAAATGTTAAGTTTTATTAAACAGAAGTTTATTCTACTACCTGGGCATACAAGAAACTATTAAGCGCGTCTAAAGAAATGCCACTGCCAGCCAAAGCAGGCTGGCTACTCTAAAACAATTCCCTCCCCATCCCTAGAAATATTGTGCCGACGCGAGCTAATTCATAAGGTACCCTTACAGGCAAAGACGGAGTGGCTGGTAATAAGGGCATGGCCATTAACTGGAGCTAACATAAATTTACTTCTAGGGGTTAGGACAGGGCAGGATCTGGTCTGACCTGCTGCAATAGAGCATGAATTTCATCCATGGCAAAGTCCTCAAGCTTCTGACACAGCAATTCAGCCAGGGCAGCATGGTCTGGGGCTAGCTGAGTAGCCAGATGAGTTAGCTGCTGGCCATCCAGTTGCAGGGTGGCCTGGTAGAGCCGGTTAAACACAGGGGCAGGAAGGGCTTGCAGCTCGGCCAGGGCCAGGTCAGGTTTTGCCGGGGCCAACTGGGCATCAGAAAGTGGAGGGGCCGTATCATAACGATACTCCAGCCCCAGATGTTCAGCCATTTTGTTAAATAAATGGACAATTTGAAACGGTTTACGCACAAAATCATCACAGCCGCTGCCCAGGGCCTGGACGCGGTTTTCTTCAAAGGCATTAGCCGTCAACGCAATGATCTTAGTAGGCATAGCGAGGTTAGTAGAGGGTAGGCTAGCTTCCAACTCTCGGATTCGTTGAGTTGTAGCATAACCATCCAGCCCCGGCATCCGCATATCCATCCAAATTAAGTGGGGATGCCAGGTCTGCCACAGGGCGATCGCCGCCCCCCCATGGGCCGCCTCCTGCAGCTCAAAGCCAACGGATTGCAGCAGTTGCACCAACAATTGCCGGTGGGTGTCATTGTCATCGACCACCAAAATTCGATAGCTGGGCTGCCCTGGGGCCAGGCCAATCACCCACCGATCAGCGGTGGATGCCCCATTTAGCCCTTGCCCATCCATTAACCGGACTGGAATCGTAAAGCTAAAGGTAGACCCAACACCGCACTGGCTACTAACCGTTAAATCTCCGCCCAACAGCCGCACAAACTGCTGACTAATGGGCAAGCCCAGACCCGTGCCATCCTGCTGGTTCCCGGCCTGGCTGACCTGCGTAAAGGGCTGGAATAGGGTATCAACATCGCCCGGATCAATACCTACGCCGGTGTCATCAATGGTGAAGGTAAGGGCCAGCGTTTCCCGCGTAGCCGAGACAGAAGACAGCAGACCAGCCGGAGCCACCCGCACAGCAACCTGCCCATGGGGAGTGAATTTGATGGCGTTGCCCACCAGGTTAATTAACACCTGGCGCAGTTTGTGCTCATCGGTTTCAACATATCGGGGTACGGAAGGATCATGCTCAACAACTAGCGTTAACCCTTTGTGTTTGGCTCGCAACTGGAACATATCCTGCAATGTATCGAGCAAACTATAAAGATCGCACGTATCAAGGTTAACCTGCACCTGCCCGGCTTCAATTTTTGACATTTCTAAAATGTCGTTGATCAAGCGCAACAAATGTTCGCCGCTGCGGTTGATAATGCTCAGATACTGGCGGTTCTCGGTGCTGAGGGCCAGGTTGCGGGCCATGAGTTGGGTAAAGCCCAAAATGGCGTTGAGGGGAGTGCGCAGTTCGTGGCTCATATTGGCCAGAAAGGTGCTCTTAGCCAGGCTAGCCGCTTCAGCGGTTTCCATGGCCTGCTGAAGTTCCTGGGTGCGGGTTTCGACTCGCTGCTCCAGTTCCAGATTAAGTTGTTGCAGGGCCTTTGCCGCCTGCTTGCGGTCGGTAATATCCTGCACAATGCCAATGTGCTGGATGACTCGCCCCTGCTCATCGCGCTTGAACACAGCATAGCGGTCATACAGCCAGCGCCAGCGGCCAGCGGCATGGCGCATGCGGTACTCAATCTCAAATACATCATCATCGCTGGCGGCCCGCAACGTATCAAACAAAGCCAATACATTGGGAAAGTCTTCAGGATGAATCAGGGTTGGCAGGAACTGATCTCCCATCGCCCGAACGTACTCTGACGAGTAGCCCAGGGTATCCATGAGTTCGCGGTTGGTGTAGAGATTAGCCTGGTTCTCCAGGTCGTAGATGTAGATGATGTAAGGGGCGCTATCGGTAATGCGCTGGTTGAACTGCTGGCTTTCCCGCAGGGCTAGCTCAGCCTGTTTGCGATCGGTAATATCACTAACCACTCCAATAAAATACTGCGGCACACCGCTATCGTCGCGGATGAGAGAGACAACCAGATCAGCCCAAACCACGGTGTGATCAGAGCGCACGTAGCGTTTTTCCATGGTAAAGCTAAGGGCTTCTCCAGCCAGCAGCCGCTGCACATTAGCCTGGTCTTCAGCTAAGTCAGCCGCATAGGTCACATCTCTATAGGTTTTCGAGCCCAACTCTGCGGCTGAGTATCCTAAAAAGTCGCAAAACCGTTGATTAACCCGCAAGAGGT
>CAYUBC010000453.1:0-3794 GCA_964442885.1 uncultured bacterium
GAATTTGGGCCAGCCCGCAGGAGCCTTCCAGGTCACTATCGACCACCAGGACTTTAGCTTTGCGGTCTGCCTCGCTCATGGTGCTGAGCACGTCCACCACCGCATCGCCAAAGACGTTGCGGTTAGAGCCTTGCTTATCGCTCACGCCCAGGAAGGTGTAAGTGTTCTTGGGCTTTTCGATGCTCCGCAGCACCTCGGCGGCGGCAGTTTGCCCTTTGGCTTCCAAATACTTCAGCGCGGCATCTACGGAAATAACATCGTGGCCGTGGGTGCTGCCCTCGACCCCTTCAATGCCCACCGCCATTGCCCGCTTGTTAATAACCGCTACCGGGCCGGGGGTGTTAATGGCCTGGCAGATGTTGGCATAGAGGCTGTCGAGATCTTCGCCATCGCCTTCCAACACGGTGAGGCCGTGGCCCGCCAGGGTTTGCTTGACGCTATAGCCGCCCATGTACTGGGAGGGGTGCCCGGCAATGGTGACATCGTTATCGTCGATCAGCAGCTTGATGTTGACGTGGTGGGCCACGGCAAAGCGAGCTGCTTCAGCATCGTTGCCCTCTTGTTGGGAGCCATCAGAACCCAGGCAGAATACTGATTTTCCAGGATTAGCCATCGCTACTCCATTGGCGTAGGGCCACATGTGACCCAGCCGCCCGGAGCTAAACTTAACTCCCGGCGTCAGGCCCAGTTCAGGGTGGCCCGGCAGTTTTTGGTGAGCTTCCCGATAGCGCATCAACTGCTCAGCGGGCATCGCGCCTTCTAAAACCGACATCAGGTATTGGGTAGCAACCCGGTGACCGGCTTCGTCAAAGAAGATGGGCACATAGGTGTCAGGGCTGCCGCGAAACAGAGCATCCAGAATCATCACCTCTGGGACGGTGTCGTAGGGGCCGCCAGTGTGGCCACCAACGCCCCTGGCTGCACCCGTAGCCGTAAAGAATACGATGGCATCTCGGCAAAGCTGAATATTGGCCTTTAGAGCGCTACGCTGCTCATCGGTGAGGGTAGGGTTCGACGCATCTAAAGTAATTCGCTGGTATGTGCCCAGATCAATGGGAAAGCTCGTCATACGATTTCGTCCTTAGGCGGGTTACAAAGCAATGTGGGGAAGGCCAGGGAGCATTGGCAGCACCCCCACCGCACAGGCGCGGATAGTGAGATCCATTACTTCCATCATTCAATACTCTGGGATCGGTGTGAAGGTGTTCAGTAAGAGTTGGTTAAGGCTGGGGGGTTAGCATGAATAAACGAGTCGCCGCTGGTTTTAATGCAAAGCTTTAATGCAAGGTGGTTGCTCACTACTCCTCTGCTACAAAGCAGGCAACCAACCTGCTCAATGGCAAATGCCCAGGAAAAACCAGGCTGAATGCCCATTTGTCTCCGACCTGTTTGTCGCAAAGGGTTACTTGGCCGCGACATTCCGGATCAAGTTCCTATCGCTAGAAAGAACAATTGAGGGACAGTCTCTCCCTTCTAGTGCGGGCTGAACATTGCTGACAGGTAGACGAATATGCTGTATCCCTTTGGTTGGTTGACCCCAGATTTACAGACATCAGCTCCGGCCCAGCCCTCGATACCGCCTTCCCCAGGTATTAGTCAGCAGCGGGCGCGGGCAAAGGCGAGGCTGACCAACTCCCCTCAGTTGGCTGGAACTATGCTGAAGTTAGCCTTCAGTAGCCCCCCAGCCCTGGCCCAGCTCTTACCGGCCAATACGGCGGAGGCAACTGGCCCAGCTTCAGCCTCGCCAGACACAGTGACCCTACGCCTGGGCAGCCAGGGTGAGGCCGTGCGAGTGCTGCAAACTCGCCTGCAAACCCTGGACTTCTACAACAGTGAGATAGATGGGCTGTTTGGCCCCCTGACCGCTGAGGCGGTGCGCAACTTTCAGCAGGCTGAACAGCTACAGGTGGACGGAGTAGTTGGGCCAGCCACCTGGAAGCGATTGTTTGCCGCTAGCCTGACACCAACAACAACCGATTTGCCCCAACGCTCAAACTTGGCTGCTCCACGTCCCAATGTTGAGGTAGCAGGGCCAATATTTTCGCCTGGAATGGTGCCTCAGTTGAGTTTTCATCCCATTGCGGTGGTTCCCGACGAAACCAATTCTAAGGTCGCCCTGGCTATTGTTTTAGTAGTTAGTTCCCTGGGTATAGCAGCCTTGGGCTTTAGAACCAAACAGCTAACCCCAGCAGCAGCAGAATCATCATCAGCCCAGCAAACAGAGGCAAATCCTGCTATCCCGGCTCCTAAGCCAGTGTATTGGGGGAAGCAAGCGACTATTCACTATCCAAAGCCGGTTTATCCCCATAAACCAGTGTCTACCTCAGCGGAGGCCGCAGTGGAGGCCGTCGCTGAACCAGCCGTTGAAGGGACTAGCTTAACGCTAAGCCGCGATACCCTCACCTCGACCTCCCAGCCTCGGCCTGAAGACGCAGAGGCCACCGACTCGGAATTATTGAACACGGCCACAGAGCAGTACCTACCAAGTTTTCTGTACGACCTGTTTCAACCCTCCAGCCGCTATCAACTGGAAGCGGTAGTGCAAGGTCTGATGGATGCTCCCAGTTTCCCTGAGCCACCCCAATTGTCGGCGCTGCTGCAACGGGTGGGGGTCTTTCCTAACCACAACCCCCGCACGGGTCTGACCTACACTTACATGCTGCTGGATGATGTGGGCGGCTGCTTTCGCCTCTGCGATAACGAGCTTTGGGTTACCCATGTGGCCAGCCGCTGGCTTCAGCATGATGTTCCCTACACGGCGACCATTCGTCGCATAGACTCTGCCGGGCGAGTGCTGGATAAGGAATTTACGGTAGCGCTGAGTCGGTATCAATTAGAGATGGCATCGTAGGGAATTTGCGCAGTCATTCCTACGATGCGCGAACCGAAAGGTTCTCAAACACAATCTCTGGAATACTACCGGATCCCAAGGTTTCCTTAGCATCTAAGATCTCAATGCCTACTAGTAGCTCACCTTCTGCCAGATTTAGGGCTATTTCGTCAGTCAGTTGTACTGTTCGGCATTCGTATTCTCCCTCAATAAGCCGTATGTACATAGCATCTATTTCTGGGTCATAGCTGATTTTCATGGCCTAGCCTCTTAAAAATAGAAGGTATACACTGTAACTACAACAATCTCCCAAGCTTCTTCTACGATAACTGGAGCAACCTGTTTGATGGCATAGTGTCGATTTTGCCAAATTGAGTTGTACTCAAAATTGTATCGACACCGTAGCCGTCCCTTTTTAACGGGTTCTGTAATGCCTTGTCGAATAGCCTGAATAATCTCTGCTTCATTCGTGCCGCGTTCTACGCATTGTTGCCTAGCATGCTTTGTTAGCCGAATTGGTTTATATTGCTGGTTTTTGATAAATTTCGTCACCTGTCAAATTCCTGACAAACTGGCTTACCTATTCCTGGCTACTTTTAACCCTTCTGCGCCTTGTACTTGTCCTTAAAAATGGCCTGCTGAACCTTGTGATCCACAATGGGTTGCGGGTAGCCCACCCGTGCGCCCTCGCGTTCGGGAATTTTGCCGGTGACCAGCCAGCCGGTATCCAGAGATTTGAGTTCTGGCACCCACTGGCGGATGTACTCGGCTTCTGGGTCAAACTTTTGGGCCTGGCTGGCGGGGTTGAAAATTCGCAATGGCTTAGGATCCATGCCGCTAGAAGCACTCCACTGCCAGCCGCCGTTGTTGGCGGCCAAATCACCATCCACCAGACGCTGCATGAAGTATTTCTCGCCCCACTGCCAGTTGATGATCAGGTCTTTGGTTAAAAAGCTGGCTACAA
>CAYUBC010000454.1:0-3770 GCA_964442885.1 uncultured bacterium
ACATGGCATTCTTGTAGGTCAGGCAGGATGCCTGACGGTGGACAGCCAGGACAGCCATGCCACGTTATTTAGTTCGCGCTCCTTAGTGACCTATGATGTCAACGTTAATTAACCGATTTAAGTTGACAGCTTAGAGGCTTGACCAAACCAGGCTGGCAGTGTTGTCTAAGCGCTGGGGCTGGCCCTGGTCATCC
Source organism: uncultured bacterium (assembly GCA_964442885.1). Taxonomy (GTDB): domain Bacteria; phylum Cyanobacteriota; class Cyanobacteriia; order Phormidesmidales; family Phormidesmidaceae; genus Nodosilinea. The sequence goes on from CAYUBC010000454.1 coordinate 195, forward strand.
ACTGCATTAAACCGTTCTAGCCGATGGCGCAGAGCGGGGGACAGGTGAGAAAAGTCGAAGTGGGGGTCGCCAGCGGCAATGGTGGCCCAAAAGTGGCGCAGGCTGGGCGCAATGGCTTCCGCTTCCGCCACCGAGAGATTGATGGGCGGGCTGATTAAGAATTTAGTCATAAAGCCCCCGGCCCGCTCACACATCCACTCGTAGGACATGGCCTGCAAGTCCTCCCAGGGGTCAACCGTCTGGAGCCGGTGCGACTGCACCTCCACCCGCAGGTTACCGGCCGCGTCCTGCTCGGCCTCTAAAATGCGGTAGGGGTGAGGATAGCTGACAATGGAGCCAGTCAGCACTTCGCAGAGGTCACCCTGGCGGGCAATATCCTGCACGTGCAGGTGGCCGGTGAACATCAGCCGTACCCCAGCCGCCTGTAAGCGGTCAATTAACGCCTGACGATTGTGCACCATGTAGCGCTGCCCCAGCGGACTGAGGGATTGCCCCGGCAAGTGCTCCAAAACATTGTGGTGCAGCATCACCAACACCAGGTCATTCTGAAACTGGGGTAGGATGCCCTCTAACCAGGCCAGTTGTTCCTCATCGACATAGCCGACGCCAATCTGCTGGCCATCGGCCTCAAAGGCGTTGGAGTTGAGGCCAATTAACCGCACGCCAGGGAGAATTTCCTGCTGGTAGTGGAGGGTTTTGCCGTCGGCATAGCCAAAGTCTTGGTACAGGCGCGGAAAGTCATCCAGGCCAATGGTGAGATCGCTGGCCTGGCGAGCAATTACATCGTGGTTGCCGGGCACCACATAGGCCGGAAAGGGCAGCCGCTGCAAACGCTCAATCAGCCAGTGGTGGTTGACCCATTCGCCATGCTGGGTCAGGTCACCGGGCAGCAGCAGAAAGTCTAGATCCAGGCGTTCCAGATGGTCGAAGATTTGCTCCAGGCCAGGAATGCTCACTTCCACCAAATGGAAGCGGCGGGAATGATCTGGGATGGTTTCTGGCCGAGCAATATGAGGGTCGCTAATAATGGCGAAGCGAAAGCGCTGTCCCATGAAGTTATGTGTACTCAAATCACAATACCGTTACCAGCCTACCCTGTCCGTTGGGGTTCCACCCACTAAAAAACCGGGCGGATTTTGAGTTAATCCTTGGCCTCTATCAATGGCACCCGCTCAATTAACGGGCAGATATCTCCCGGTTGGGGGTGGGGTGGGCGGCTGGCCCAGCGCTCTCGATACTGCTCCAGGTCAGCCTTGAAGGCTAGCATTTGCTGAATTTGGGTTTCGAGCTGCTGAATCTTAGCCTGTAACAGCGCCTGCACAAACTGACAGGGCACATCTCCCTGCTGGTGAACGTTGAGAATTTCGCCAATGTCTTCCAGGGAGAAGCCCAGGGTCTGGGCCTTTTTAATAAACTGCACCTGGTGAACGGCCTCTGGCCCATAGTAGCGATAGCCATTGTCGCCCCGTTCAGAGTGCAGCAGACCAAGGCCTTCATAGTAGCGCAGGGCACCTACGGCCAGGCCCGTCTGCTTTGCCAGCGTGCCAATTTTTAGCCGGGTGATAGTGGGCATGGCGTCCCCTCCAACGGATGACGTGTCAGGTTTACGTGCCAGGATAGCGCCTGGGAGTGGGGGGTGTCTCTGATTGTTTTGCACCATAGGCCAGGTGCCCCATCACGTAGGTGGCGGTAACGGCGCGGTCATCCCCCATAATCAGCAGGGAGAAGAGTTGCTCGGCAACAGACTCCAGCCCTGGGGCGAGGCGGGTCTGGTTGCGCAGGGTCAGCAGTGGGGTGGCCTGGGGGTTAAGCACAATGAAATCTGCCTCTTTCCCCACGGCAAAGTTGCCCAGTTTATCCTCCAGGCAAAGGGCTCTGGCTCCGCCCAGGGTGGCCAAAAACAGGGCTTTGAAGGCCGATAGTGTTTGCCCCCGCAGTTGGGCCACCTTGTAGGCTTCGTTGGCGGTTTGCAGCAGGGAGAAACTGGTGCCCGCGCCTACGTCCGTCCCCAGGCCCACCTTGACGGGGTGTTCTGTAGACTTAGCCTGCTCAAGGCGGAAGAGGCCGCTACCTAGGAACAGATTAGACGTCGGACAAAAGGCGATCGCCGCCTTAGCCTGGGAAAGCCGCTGAAATTCTGCATCGCTGAGCTGCACCCCGTGGGCAAAGAGGGAACGCTCCCGCACCAGGCCAGTCTGGTCGTACACGTCCAGATAGCCGCTGTACTGGGGAAACAGTTCCTTAATCCAGGCAACCTCGTTGACATTTTCCGATAGATGGGTGTGCAGATACACATCGGGAAACTCATCCAGCAGTCGGGCGGCTAGCTTGAGCTGGGCTTCGGTAGAGGTGCCCGCAAACCGGGGCGTTACCGCGTAGAGCAAGCGCCCCCGCCGATGCCATTTCTGAATCAGCGCCCTGGACTGGTCGTAGGACGACTGGGCGGTGTCGCGCAGGTAGTCTGGGCAGTTGATGTCCATCATCACCTTGCCGCTAATCATGCGCAGGTTGCGGGCTTCAGCGGCCTCAAAAAAAGCATCTACCGATTCAGGAAATACCGCCGCAAACACCAGAGCCGTTGTCGTGCCGTTCTTCAACAGCTCATCCAAAAACAGCGACGCGATCCGAAAGGCATAGCTATAGTCCTGAAACTGGCGCTCGGTCGGGAAGGTGTACTGGTTCAGCCACTCCAGCAGTTGTTCCCCGTAGGCCGCCATCATTTCGGTTTGGGGATAGTGGATGTGGGTGTCAATCAGCCCTGGGGTAATCAGTTGGCCCGAATAGTCGCTCAGGGGGATTTCCCCCAGGCTGGAACTGAGGTCAGCGTAGTCCCCCACGGCGGCTACGTAGCCATCGCGCACCACCAGCAGCCCGTCGGGATAGTAGCGCACAGCTTCTGCCTCTGGCTCGTAGAAGGGATCCCCCACACAGTCCAGCAGCGCCCCACGAATCGCGCAACTGCCGGTGAGCCCAGACGATATCAAGGGTTGATCCATAAAATTTTTGCTCAAATGTAACTCACTTTAAGCCATTGGTCATTAACCATAGGCAATTTCAGACAGGCTTCTGTAGCGTAGGTGGTTCGAGCACCTAGCTTTTTATGGGAAATCTAAACCTAAGCCTGATGTCGATCATCAGGAATCCGATCCTAACTTACGGCCATTCAGTAAATATAAGAGTTTACTAAAGAGTGGCGTATTCTAAGTTGACAAAATCAGCAAGCTAGGATAATAAGCACTGAAAATCTATTTAGTTATCTTCTTCTTAGCCTTTAGAAGGTGAGTTGATAAATCCAAGAAAACTATGCTGCAAAACTTAAGTAAATTTCCAAGCTTAAAATTATCAGAAAGACATAAACTACCTGAATTTCCTGCAATTTACTTTGCGGTTTCTAATGAGCAAATTCTCTATGTTGGTTTAACAAAAAATTTGCGGAATCGTTGGCAAAACCATCACCGCTTGCCACAACTTGAATTGGTTAACAAACGTTACGAGGTTAAACTGTTTTGGCTTAGTTGCGCTGGAGTATTCCACAAGGCGGGAAGTTAAGCGGTCAACCGTCGTGTATCAATAGAT
>CAYUBC010000455.1:0-3754 GCA_964442885.1 uncultured bacterium
TTCCTGGCTCGGGGTCGAGCGCAGTCTATCGGGATCCACTGATGGAGTTGACATGACCTGCCGAAGTTGATGCGATTTAGGTGCCGAAGTTCATGCGATTCGCCTGCTGAAGTTGGCGCGAATCACGTGCCGAAGTTCATGCGATTTTGCACTGGGCGACTTACAACCTTGTAACCAGAGTCCGTGGGACTGCCAAGCCAGCCATGCGTCCGCCCAGATCGAGCGTCGCGGGCTGAACTGGCAATCACGACCTATGGCCGAATTTAAAGAAAACGAATAATATGTACTCATAATGAGTACGAGTTAGGGTGTGAAGAGTCATTGTAAGCTCCTCATCTATTAGGTAAATGCCATGAAAGTTAAGCGTTTTGAGCACATCAACCTATCCTGCAAGAGCCTGGATGCCTCCCAAGCCTTCTACCAAACTCTATTTCCCGACTGGCAGGTGCGGGCGCAGGGAGTCGGGCCAGAGGGTAGCCGCTGGGTTCACTTTGGGGATGACCAGGTTTACCTGGCCCTTAATGACAATCCCGCCGGAGAGCGCCTTCAGCAGCCCTACGAAGGTCTTGGCGTTAACCATGTAGGCTTTGTCATCGATGACGGTGAGGCGTTCAGGGCGCTACTCACGGCCCAGGGCGTTGAGTATTACACGATGTCCGCCCCAGAAACCCGTCATCGTATCTACGTTAGCGATCCCGACGGCAATGAAATTGAGTTTGTCGAATACCAGAACGATTATGCGCTGCGCTAACCGGGCTCAGCATCACTACCGGCCCAGGTTTTGGCCTGCCAAGGGCGAAGCGCCGGGGCCTTGCCCGCTGGGGTTCACTGCATCCGATCAATGGTTCGATACTGAATCGCTTCGGCAATGTGATGAACTTGCAGAGCCGCCGCGCCATCTAAATCAGCAATAGTGCGCCCTACCTTGAGGATGCGATCCATAGCCCTGGCAGAGAGTCCCAGTTTACGAACGGCCCCCTCTAGCAGCGTGCGGCTGGCATCATCAAGGGGGCACCACTGTTTCAGGTGGCGGCTCTGCATGTCGGCGTTGCATTGCAGCTTGGGTTCGCTCCTAAAGCGCTCGTAGGCGCGCTGACGGGCGGCCTGCACTCGTTGACGCACGGGTTCCGAGGCTTCGCCAGGCTGGTGCTGGGTCATTTCTTCCGGCTTGATGCGGCTGACTACAACTTGCAGGTCAATGCGGTCCATCAACGGCCCCGACAGGCGCGACCAGTAGTTTTCGCGACTGCGCGGGGTGCAGGTGCAGGGCTGTACAGAATCGCCGTAGAAGCCACAGGGGCAGGGGTTGGTGCTGGCCACCAGGGTAAACTGGGCCGGAAACACTACAGACTGGCGGGTACGGGTGATGGTAACGTAGCCATCTTCCAGGGGCTGGCGCAGAAATTCCAGCACATCCCGCTTAAATTCGGTCAGCTCGTCCAGAAACAACACTCCGCGATGGGCCAGGGAAATTTCCCCCGGTTTGGGGTAGCTGCCACCCCCCACCAGGGACGGCCCTGAGGCCGAATGGTGGGGGCTGCGAAAGGGGCGGGTGTTGACCAGGGTGCCCTTTTCCTTCAACAACCCGGCAACGGAGTGAATTTGGGTGACATCCAGGGCTTCCTCAAATTGCAGGGGCGGCAAAATTGAAGGCAAGCGGCGGGCCAGCATGGTTTTGCCACTGCCGGGTGGCCCCACAAAAATCAGGTTATGCCCCCCAGCGGCGGCAATTTCCAGAGCGCGGCGGGCCTGGGCCTGGCCTTTGACATCTCGCAAGTCTAGCGCTCCTGGGGGAGGGGTCATCAGGGTGCGATCGTCCACGGTTACCGGGGTGTAGTGGCTGGGCTGATTGAGAAAATCCGCCACCTCCGCCAATGTATTGAGAGCATACACCGTTAGCCCCGGCACTACGGCGGCTTCATGGCCATTGTCTGTGGGCACTACCAGGCCCCGCATGCCGAGTTTCTGGGCCGCGGCGGCAATGGGCAACACGCCTGCCACGGCCCGCAGGGTGCCATCCAGGGAGAGTACACCCAGGAACAGGAGGTCGTTGAGGGCTTCGGTGTGGACGTGTTCGGCGGCGGCCAGAACGCCAACACTGATTGGCAGATCAAAAATTGGGCCTTCTTTGCGTAAATCTGCGGGGGTGAGGTTGATCACCACCTTGCGCATGGGAAAGGGAAATCCGGCATTTTTAAGGGCCGCTTTCACCCGCTCCCGCGACTCCTGCACGGCGGTATCGGGCAGGCCCACGATCACCACCCCCGGTAGCCCCCCAGACAAATCCACCTCGACCCCCACTTTGAGGGCATCGATACCCATCAGAGACGCACTCCAAACTCGTGCCAGCATAGGGTTGCAACGCAAAGATCAGCCCTAGGGTACCCAGCGCCCTGCGGAGAGTTGGGCCAGCCCCCTGGGGGAGGTGGCCCAACTTAGCCAAACTGACCGCTAATGTAGCGCCGAGTGGCCTCCTCATGGGGACTTTGGAAAATTTGGTGGGTTTCTCCATATTCCACCAGGTAGCCGCTCCGTTTGCCTTTCTCATCGGCCTGGGCGTTGAAGAAGGCGGTATAGTCGGCAATCCGTGAGGCTTGCTGCATATTGTGAGTGACGGTAACGATGGTGTAGGTTTTGACCAGATCCCTAAGCAGTTCCTCAATTTTGAGGGTAGAAATAGGGTCGAGGGAGGCACAGGGCTCATCCATGAGAATGACATCCGGCTTGACGGAAATCGCCCGGGCAATGCAAAGACGCTGCTGCTGGCCGCCTGAGAGCTCTAAGCCATTGGTTTGGAGTTTATCTTTCACTTCATCCCATAGAATGGCTTGCCGCAAAGCGTGCTCTACCAGGTCATCTATATCGGTCTTTAAGCCCAGGGCACGAGCCCCAAAGGCAATGTTGTCATAGATGGATTTGGGGAATGGGTTGGGCTGTTGAAAGACCATGCCAATGCGGCGACGTACCTGCACGGCATCCACCGTGTCGCTGTAGAGGTCTTGCTGGTAATAAAAAACCTGCCCTTCCAGGCGGAAGCCGTCGATCAGGTCGTTGAGCCGATTAAAGCAACGCAGTAGCGTACTTTTACCGCAGCCCGATGGCCCAATCAAAGCTGTGATTTTGTGTTCAGGGATCGCCATAGTGACGTCCCGCAGGGCTAAAAAATCGCCGTAGAAGATATTGAGATTTTGGGTACTCAAGATCGGCCAGAGATCTTGGGCGGCTGGCGAAGGCTGACTTGGGAGCGTAGAGTTTTGCATGGCATTATGGAGCAACAGGTTAAGCAGGGTATACAGCCACGCTGTGGCGCTATTTGCGGGTAACCCAACGAGCCAGGATGCTGGCCAGTAAAACAACCAGCACTAAAATTAGCGAAGCCGCCCAGGCCAGGCTGCGCTGACCGGCATAGGGAACTGACGCAAAGTTGTATACCAATACCGAGAGGGAGGCCGTTGGTTCCCAGAGGCCGTCAGCCCAGTACTGTGAAAAGAGGGCGGTGAAAATCAGTGGGGCGGTTTCGCCAGCGGCTCGGGCTACGGCCAGGGTAACGCCAGTGGCAATGGCTGGCAACGCCGCGGGTAAAACCACCCGGAGGATAGTTTGAAACCGCGAAGCACCCAAACCCAGACCGGCCCACCGCAGGCTAGACGGTACCAACTGCAAGGCTTCGTCGGTAGCGCGCACAATGATGGGCAGCATCAACGCCGCCAGGGCAAAGCCACCGGCGATCGCGGAAAACCGGCGGGTAGTCACC
>CAYUBC010000456.1:0-3748 GCA_964442885.1 uncultured bacterium
GCGTAGCCAGCGGATTTACAGTCCGCCCCCATTAACCACTCGGGCACCGACCCGCCCTATCCACGGCTTACAATCCTAACATGGATGGGGAGAGGTTTACAGTCGTTTGGATATTTTTTTGGTCAATTCCATTTCAACACCCGGAAAGCTGACCGTTTAGGCACAGAATAGCCACACCTCAGCCCTCCCTTGAAGCCTGCAACGGTCTTAGGCGACTTCTGAAAAAGAGTTTCCCCAATGGTGGGCAGTGCCCAACCTACACATCAAGGCTTGATAGACCACTAGGAACCCTGCGCTAGCCAGTGCAGCAGCCAGCCCCCTACTAGCCCCAGGCCGCCATACCGCACAGCCTGCCAAAACGGCTCTTGGAGGTGGTGCCAGGAAAACAAACGACTGGCCAGGTCTAGCTCGAAACGGTCTACCGCTTCTTCCAGTTGGGCGAGCTCAGCCTGGGCCCGCTGGCGATCTGGGTTGAGGGCAGGGGTGGACTCCACCTGACTGAGCTGAACCAGGTTACTGAGCCCGGTTTTGAGGTGTTGGAGGCGAGCTTCTAGCTGCTCGGCCTGGTGGGTTAATGCGGCAATGTCGGCCATCGGTTCCAATGGGGCATTTCCCAGTGTGCCCCGTTGATTAACTCGTCGATTCTGCCGATCCCCTGACGTCATCATGCACAATAGAGAAACGTTCTATGTTCTAGTTAACCCCATTCCCCTACGAAGTATGGCGTTGTCCCCTAATCCTTCTGTACCGGCTCAGGCTGCGAAATCTTTGGAGCAGCTATCAGATCTCGAACTGGCTCAAGTCCTGGCGGAGCGGTTGGCCATTAAGCCGATGGACTGGCATCGGCTCAACCGCAATCGTCAGGTGCGTGCTCAAGAGCAACTGGCCGCTGCCCTGGTGTTTTTGCTGACTCACCAGCCTGAGGAAGCTCTGCCCAGGATAGAACAGGCCGCTGGTTGGCTAAATCGCACCGTCACAGCACCGCCCTGCCCAACTCACGGTAAGCCTAGCGAATCAGCGGCAGGCGGCGCGGCTGGGCAATAACCTTATGCAGGTGTAGCTCGCGTCCCCCGTTGTGCCATTTCACCTGGTCAAAAATTTGATGCAGAATGAACAGGCCACGCCCACAATCACTAAAGTGGGGAGCACAGTCGTCGGTAAAGTGCCCCTCACAGCGGCACGGGTAATTGAAGCCCTGACCCTGATCCGCAATAATCCACCAAAAGCTAGAGGCCAGGGCTGCGTGCTTTACTAAAACCTGCTTAGTAGGATCGAGCTGGTTGCCGTGTTTGGCTGCATTGACTAATGCTTCTTGAAGCCCTAAGCGAACCTCTGCTTGCCATTGCCGGGGTACTTCTGCAACAAGAATATCGAGTACAGGATGCAGATACAGCGTAGAAACAAAGCTTAAAGTGCCCCACCTTTGCTGGCTTAGGGGCGGAGAAGTTGCAACCACTCAACACCTCACAACAATGCTGACCAAAAATTAAAAACTTACTTAAATCATGACGTTAAGTGTTTGTTACAAAATGATTTAACTGTAAGTTTCTAATTTATTAAGAGAGCTCTTGCTGGCAAATTAAAATTAATCTGCCTTCAAGAACTGACGCTTAAACACCCGTTTAGAAGAGAGGAAAGACATTCATCTCTTTTCAAGCATAGCAAACTTCTTGCCTGAATTTAGTATTCGGGCAGGCCGCCAACCCTGGGGTGACCATGCTAGCCAGCCTGTCCACTTCTATCAAGGTTGCAAGTGTTGGGCCGCGGCCTGGGCTACAATTGCCGAACTATCCTGGGCCAGGGTGGACAGGGCGGTAACGGCCTCTGGCTGAGGAAACTGCGCCAGGGCCTGAACCAGCCTATGGCGCACCTGCCAGTCGGGATGGGTGACGTAGGGTAGCAAAACTGGCAGGGCTCGCTCGTCGCCCAGTTCTCCCAAGGCCCCGATCGCCGCCGTAGTCACCAGGTCGTTGTCAGAAACCAGGGCTTCTTGCAGCAGGGTAAAGGACTCTGGCTCTCCCAGTTCTCCCAAGGCCGCAATGATGCTGAACTGCACCAGCCATTCGCCGGTGCTGCGATAGAGCGCCGCTAAATCTCCATAGGCGCTGCGGAGGCGCAGTCCACCAATGGCATCGGCGGCGGCGGCCTGCACATCGGCTTCGGGATCGTTAGTCAATGCCCGCCGGAGCAGCGGTTCTACCGTGGCTAGATCCTGCTGGCCCAGACTGGCCAACTGGCTAATCGCGGCATAGCGGACGCGGGCATTGCCATCGTTGGCGGCCAGTTGGGCTAAGTCGAAGGCGATGGCGGGGTCGAGTTCGCGGAGTTGATTGACGGCTCGCAGGCGATCGCCATAGTCTTCCGAGTGGAGCAGGTCTCGAACTGAGTCTGGAGTGATAGCCATTTCGTAGTTTCTAGCACAAAGCTGCTATGTTCTACTATCGGCTATTTCGAGAATCAGGCATAGCCCCCCACCCAGACTGGCGGGGATCACTCATGGCTATTGGCCATTTCGCGCACAATATCACCCCGGGTTAGCATGCCCACCAGTTGCCCCTGGGGATTGACCACCGGCAGCCGCCGAATCCGCTTGTCGTGCATCAGTTGAGCTGCTTCTCGAATGGATTTGTCCGGGCTAATCGTGATGACCTTGGGCGTCATCACATCCTTTACCAGCTGACCCAGGGCTTTGTGGAGTTCTTCGTTATATTTTTTAGGGCTTTTCAGGTAAATCAGGCTGTCTAGCAGCAGGATGTAGGCGGGAGTTTCGACCCCGGTGGCCTGCCACATCAGGTCAGATTCTGACAAAATGCCGACTAAATCTCCCTCTCCGTTAATGACGGGCAAGCCGCCAATGTGATGCTCCGCCAGGAGCTGAATAGCCGCTTCCAGGTTAGTCTCTGGGGTAACCGAGATGGGATCGGGGGTCATCACATCAGCAACGGTTTTGGGCATAGGATTATTGCACTCGCTATTTGCTTTCATTCTAGAAAAGCTTTTCCCTGGGCTAGCGGGCTGTCACAGGTCGTTACAGTAGTGAGTCAGAATATCGGCACAGTGGGCGATCGCTCCTAAATGGGCGATCTCATAGCCGTGGGTATTGTAGGTAGGAAAGCTGAGACAGGCCGCCCGCGCCACGTGGCCAAACTTCATGGCAATGGAGCCATCGCTGCCAAAGCCGCTAATGATCGCCAGTTGAATGGGCAGATCGTGGTGGGTGGCGGCCCGGCGCAGCTCCAGGTTCAACCCCTCGTCGTAGAGGCCGTAGGCATCCTGGGACAGCAGCACCGGGGCCTCCCCCGGCTGAATCGGGTACTCCGAGGACAGCGGGCAGATCTCCAGGGCAATGAGCGCCTCTAGCCGCTGGCGTTGGGTAAAGTACATGGCCCCGATTGCCCCTACTTCCTCCTTCGCCGACGCCACCAGATACACCGTCACCGGGGGCTCGTGTAGCCGCTCGGCCAGGGTCAGCAACACCGCTAGAGACGCCTTATTATCCAGGGTGTAGCTGGCGATGTAGTCCCCCATCCGAAAGGGGGCCTTGCGATGCTTGCCCACCACGACGCGAGTGCCGGGGCGAATACCAGCCGCCGCGAGTTCCTGGGGCGATCGCTTGGTTTCCACCCAGGCGGTTTCCCAGGTCACAGGTTTAGTCTCCTGCTGAGCCTTCTGGGGCGACTCGTGGGAAACATGGCGCGAGCCAAAGCTGAGAATGCCGCTGATGGTGTGGTGATCTCCCAGCAAATCC
>CAYUBC010000457.1:0-3742 GCA_964442885.1 uncultured bacterium
CCAGGGTACCGCGAGAGCACATTACCCCATCGGCCCCGGTTTGCTCCAGGCAGCGCACCGCTGACTCTACCGAGACAATGTCGCCATTGGCAATCACCGGAATGGAAAGTGCCGCCTTTACCCTGGCAATCCACTCCCAGCGGGCGGGGCCGTGGTAGCCCTGGCAGCGAGTGCGTCCGTGCAGCGTCAGCATCTGCGCCCCGGCGGTTTCCATACGGCGGCCAAACTCCACCGCATTGATGTCATCATCATCCCACCCAATGCGGGTTTTGACCGTAACCGGCACCGCTACCGCGTCCACAACCGTGCGGACGATGGTTTCTGCCACGTCGGGCTGCCGCAACAGCGAAGACCCACCGCCCTTTTTAGTGATTTTGTTGACCGGACAGCCCATGTTGATGTCGATCGTTTTTGCCCCTTCCGCCACGGCCATGCGGGCGGCGGCAGCCATAAAGTCGGGTCGGCAATCAAACAGTTGGATGCTGATCGGTTGTTCCTGCTCGCCAATCTCCATAATTTTGTCCAGGTCATGGGCGTGGCAGACCCCAGCCGCATGCACCATCTCGGTGTAGAGCATGGAGTCTGGCGCATAGCGGCGTACCAATTCTCGAAAGGCCCGATCCGTCACCCCTGACAGCGGCGACTGCAACACCCGGCTGTGGATACTGACTGAGCCAATGGTGAGGGGCGATCGCAACCGCGCCTGCAAAGCCGTCGGCAACGCGGTGGAGTCTAAGAATACAGCCATGGAGCGTAACGTAACCAGGACAAATTTGAGCCTCTTGATCCTAGCGGGATATCAGCGGATCAGCCCAGTTTTCTATCGCTATCTAGCCTCATGCCTGGGGTTGTGTTTGGGTCTGGGGCTGTACTTTAACCCTCAAGCGGGGCATTGCTTTGGCGCATCAACCCTGGGCAGCCACCTTACCCCTAACCTGGTACCCTCAGCTGTGGGGTTCGCCAAACAGCACCAGTGAGCAGGTTACCTCATCAATCACTCGATGGGTCACGTCACTCACAGCCAGACCGCCTACCGTGCGCCGCCGCATTGAGCGCAGCACAATCATGTCGTAGCCCTGGGCGGTGGCTAGAATTACCTCTGCCGGGTCGTCGCTGGTAACGGTCAGCATATCCCAGGTTATAGCGGGGCCGTGAACCATGACCTTAGCTAACTCCGATTCAAATAGATGAATTTGTGCCGTGGGCGCGAAATGATCGCTGACATGGAGCAACGTCACTGAAGCCCCATGGGTAGCCGCAAAAACCTGGGCAAATCGGGCGGTGCGTAGGGATTGGGGGGTAATCACCTTCATCGGCACCAGAATGCGATGAATATCGATGGGTTCGGCCAGCAGCCGAGCTACCGCTACTGGACAGTGAGAGGCCCAGAACACATCGTCAATCAGGCTACCAAACAGCTTGGCGCGCAGACCTCGGCGGCTCCAGCCCATTAAAATTAGGCTGGCGTTCTGTTCGCGAGCAGTGCGAGTGATGCCCGCGGCCACACCATCGTCAATGCGGAGCACCGAAAACGCCCGAGCGTTGAATTCTTCACTCAACAGTTCCGCCTTTTCTAACAGCTTTTTGCGGCGTTCCAGGGCAATGGCCAGTTCTGGATCATCCATATGGCCTGCAGAGCGGGCAATGGTGACCGGAATGACATGGCCCCCCTCATGATTGGCCAACAGGGCGGCCATTTCAATTAAGTAGCGTTGGGTAACCGGGTTGTAGATGGGCACCACAACGGTGAACGGGCTGGGCGTAGTCGCCCCCCCAGCGCGGGGTAGAACAGTCCCATTGCCCGTTGGCAGTTCAGGGTTTAGCCAGAGAGTGTCAGAATCCCGTTGGGAGAACTTAGGAATGCTTAAGCGAGCCGCATACCGAGCCGTGAGCAGCGGCCCCAGGGTTGAGGTCACCAGCATCATGACGATGACGGCATTCAGTTCCAGGTCAGAAATAATTCCCCGCTGTAGCCCTACCACCGCCGCCGCCAAGGTAGCCGCTACCTGGGGCAGCGAGAGCGACCACATGGTCATAGTCTGATCCCAGGTGTAGCGGTAGACCGGCTTCATTGAGTAAGCCGCCAGGAATTTGCTGCCAATTAAAGCGGCAGATAACGCCACCGTAAAGGCCAGGTTGGTGGTTAACGACTCCCTCAAAACCTGCACATCCAGCAGCAGCCCCATGCAGATAAAGAAAAAGGGGATAAACAACACCCCACCCACAAATTCCACCTTTTCCTTGACCGGGCTATTGCCCACCACATCGTTGACTGCCAGCCCAGCCAAAAACGCCCCCACGATCGCCTCAATATTGACCAGCTCAGAGGCAACCGCCGATAGAAACACCGCCGCCAGAATGAACAGGAACTGGTTGCCTTCGCGGTCACCGTTGCGGCGAAAGTACTGCTTCCCCAACCAATCCAGCCCGAAGAGCACAATGATGGAAAACAGCCCTAGCATAAATAGTTGCGTCACCACAAACTGAGGCGAAAACTCCCCCGCCTCAGCCGAGACGCACATAGCCAGTACCAGCAGCGCCCCAATATCGGTAAAAATGGTGGCCCCCACAGTAGCGGTAACCGACTCTTCCTTGGTTACCCCCAACTGCATCACAATTGGGTAGGCCAACAGCGTATGAGAGGCCAACAGCGACCCCACCAGCACGGCCGCCACCCAGTCAAAATTAAAGGCCCGACTAAGCCCAAGACCGGCGATTAATGGCAATGCAAAGGTCGCCAACCCAAAGCTCAGGGAGCGATTGCGAGTTTTCTTGAAGTCGCGCAGGTCAATTTCTAACCCAGCCACAAACATCAGGTAGATTTTGCCAATATCCGAGAGGAGCTTTTCCACCTCGCTGGATGGATCTAAAAGACCGCTAACGCTTGGCCCCAGCAACACCCCAGCGGCCAATAGCCCCACCAGCCCTGGCAACCGCAGCCGCTCAAATAAAGGCGGAATAGTCAAACTAACGAGCAGCAAGATGGTGAAGGCAATGAGCGGACTATCCGGCAAAGCGCTTAAAAGTCCGTTCATTCGCGAGTCTCCCCTATACTTGAGCCGTAAACCTTAGCTGACAGTACCATCAGCCTGTGTAATCAACACCCTAAGCATGGCAAAAAAATGGGTGAGTTCTCACTCACCCAACATACAGGAGATTACAAGGAGATTACGACTACAGCCAAAAGCCTCAGTACGAGCTTTGCCGGATAACCAGAGATGTCTCAGCTTGCCCAGGGGCAGACCTCAGAAATAATCTCTAATTAAACCATTGCAAATACTCAATACTAAGTGACTTTCTTATATAGCCTTTTCAATGTCGTATTTCAGCAGATTTCAGCCAGGATTGCAACCCCCCGGAGGGGATTTGCGCGCCTTAACCCTCCCCAGGGAGGGTTAAACTAGCCGGGAGTCATGAAATTCTGAGACAACAACAACTTTTTGCTGTCCTGTGCCTTTTGCTCAATTCAGTGGTGTGGCGCTGGTATGGCTGTTCCCTGGGGCGGCTGTTCCCTGGGGCGGCTGTTCCCTGGGGCGGCTGTTCCCTGACGCCACTGTTCCCTGACGCCACTGATTGAGACGGCTGTCTGTCTGGCCGCAGTCTCTAAAAGAAGCCGTCTCGCTCAAGTTCTTCGATGACCTGTAGGCCTCGGGCATCGCCAACCTTCAGGATGGCCGAGCGCGCATCCTCCCGCACGCCCAGATCATCGTCTTCGGCAAAGGTTTCAATCAGAGCATCAATG
>CAYUBC010000458.1:0-3736 GCA_964442885.1 uncultured bacterium
ACTTCCCAGTCTATCAGACGGTGGGATCAAGGCATAGGTAATTGGGCTTGCTCGATTTGATGAATGTCATCCAGCAAGTTGCGCAGGGTGAGGTCAACCCCGCCATCGGGCCGCCGTTCCAGATCCCACTGATTCAAGCCCGCCTTTAGTCCACCCTGCTCAAACAGGGTCAACAGAGTTTTTTCAATGGCCTCATCGGCTTTATATTCCTCCAGGGTGGGGCCAACCACATCCTTCCACATCAGCTGCACCAGGGTAGATGGACGCCCCTGATCCACGCATTGACAGAACCACTGGAGAATATCTGCTAATCGGATAGTTGCCCTTACCGCTGCTGGTAATAGATAGTCCATACCCTGGTGGCACTGACAGTAAAAGTCGATAAAAGCCTGGGAAACCGGGTCAGAATACTTTAGTTTAAGGGGACGAATCGCCTGAATGAGGACTTTAGTCGCGTCAGTAATATCCATAGCCGCAGCCTGAAACTTGCCCTCTACAGTGGCACACCTCAAGGCCCGGCGGCGGTTAGCCAGAAGACATCGGCCCACGGGCTAGAAATTTCCCCACCAGCTTTGCCCCTGGGCCAGTGGCGTTAGCACCGTCAGCGCCTTGGGGATGCACTCAAGGTCTACCGGAGTAGTGCCGATAATTTCGCCGTCTACCACCACGTTGCGAGGGGAGTCAGTGCTAATTTTGACGCGGGAGGCCCGCAGGCAGAGGATGTCTTCCCGGTTGGTGGGGCTGTTGACCAGGGCGGAGGTAAACAGGCTGGTGAGGGCCGTAATGGCCTGCATCCGGGTTTTAACCATGCTGATGGTGATGTCGAGCAGACCATCTTCATAGTTGACGTCCCCAAAGCCCTGGGCCAGCACCGAGGTCGGTGGGGCGGCATTGGCGATGGTAATGGCCGAGGTAGACAGCGTACCCTTCAGGCTATTCCCCTGGCTATGTTCGGCCCCTTCTAGCTCAATGGTGGCATCAAAGGTTTGGGCTTCGCCAATTTGCTGCACTCCCGCCAAAATGTAGGCCAGCGCCCCAAAGCGATTTTTTAGCTCGCGGTTGGCCCGGTTCACGTAGTCGGCCTCAAAGCCGACACCGGCCAGCAAAATCATCGGTCTACCGTTGCAACGGGCCACATCCACCACCGTGGTATTGCCCGCTAGAATTGTCCCGCAGGCACCCTGAATGGTGGTTGGAATGCCCAATGCCGTGGCAAAGGCGTTAGCCGTGCCGCGCGGGATCACCCCCAGCGGCGTGTTTGTGCCAATGACGGCCCCCGCCACCTCTGAAATTGTGCCATCTCCCCCAGAGGCGATGATGACATCGGTGCCCCGGGCCAAAACGTCCTGCACCTGGTCAGCCGGGTTGATAGCTGGGTCAGTGAAAATTACCTCAACGTTGACTTGAGGTTCCAGCAGCCGCCGAATCAGGGCCAGATCGTTATCGGGATTGCCCTGCCCGGCTACCGGATTAAAAATCAGGTGGCCGACCCTGGATTTACCCAGGTGTTTGATCACCGCTTCCGCCGTAGCCACGTTAGTCGCCAGGGGCACATTATGCACCTCACACACCCGCAGCAGGGCTTGAATATCCGGCTCGTGGGGCTGGGCGTAGAGGGGATCAATCAAAAAAATCACCGCGGCCACCTCCCCCACCGCTACGCGGGCGGCAATTTGCGCGTCGCCACCCAGGGGGCCAGACAACAACCGCTCCACCTCCAGCCCCACCTGCTGTTGCAGGCGTTCCCCCGTGGTGCCCGTGGCAATCAAGTGATAGCGAGACAAAATGCCCTTGAAGCGATCGCCAAAGGCCACCATGTCATCTTTTTTGCCATCGTGAGCGATTAGGGCGACTTGGGTAGGCATAGAGGGGGGATAAGGGTGGATGATAAAGGATAAAGGGCTTTGCCTGTGCGAAATGGGCAGAAGGAACGGGCTTAGCGGAGGGTGGCGGCGGCCTGCTTGAGCGGTGGCAACAGGGTTAAGGGAATATGGAACTGGTTGAGTTCGCTATGGCCACTGGCTTTGCCCTCTGGGCTGGGGCCGTGGTAGTCACTACCGCCAGTCATCACCAGTTCGTGCTCGCGGCAGTAGTCTTCTAGCCAGCGTACTTGGCTGGGGCTGTGGTTGGGATGGTAGACCTCGACCCCCATCAACCCGGCCTTGACCAGTTGGGGCAGCAGTGTTTCTACGGTGCCGCCGCGAAACAGGTAGGGATGCGCCCACACGGGCACCGCGCCGCAGTCTCGCAACAGCTGAATGCCCTCGGCGGCTGTAAATTTTTCGTACTGCACGTAGGCGGGGCCATTATCCCCTAGCCAACGGTCAAAGGCTTCGCGGCTGGAGGCAGCATGGCCAGCTTTAACCAGGGTCGCCGCCAGGTGAGGTCGCCCTGGGGCCATATTGCCGGTCATCGGGGGCAACTCAATCGGAAAACCTAGCTTGGCCAGCTTGGCTACCATGGCCTGGGCTCGTCGCCGCCGCCCCTCAATGCGCTCTAGCAAGAATGGCTCCAGTGCGGCCCGGTGGGGATAAAAGCCCAGAATGTGAAGCGATCGCCCATTCTCCACCGTACTCAACTCTACCCCTGGCACAATCTCCAGGTCTGGGCCCGCTGTGGCAATGGCCTCTTCCCACCCTGCCAGGGTGTCGTGGTCGGTAATGCCCAGGGCCTTGATCTCCGCCTGAATTGCGGCATTAACCAGGTCACGGGGCGACAGCGTGCCGTCGGAGTAGGTGGTGTGGCTGTGGAGGTCGAGCATAGGAGGGGAAAGAGTGAAGTTCAAAGTTCAAAGTTCAAGGTTCAAAGTTCAAAATTAGGTGTGGAAGTTGCCTGCGCCAGGGAGCGGCTAACCAGCATCCTGGCTTTCTCGTCCAGGGTAATCCAATCAATATCACCGTCGGGGTCGAGCAGGGTGGTATCGACGGAAACGGGCTGATTGGGGAGGTAGTTTTGGAAACATACCTGAAAGCATAAATCCCAAACGTCCAGGGAGGCGGTTTGGGCTTGACGGGTGAGGCGAAGCTCGTAGGTGGGGGTGGGGGTGGGCAGTTGGCTGAGGGCGGTTTCCAGGCGCAGAGCTTCTTCTGGGCTGGCCTGCTGGAGGGCGGCGGTGAGGTCGGCAAATTCTTGTTGCTGAGCAGGGGTGGCGTGGCTGGGCCAGAGCCGATGCTCAACATACTCGCTGTGCCAGTCTAGCGTTTCAGTGTGCTTTCGGAGGTTATCGATAACGCGAATCAGGCAGGGCTGCATGAGCTGGTTGGCCTGGGCGCGATCGCTGTCGGTAGCAAAGGTCAGCATAGGCAACGTCTAAAGAATGACAAGACAGCGGCAGAGGAAATGCCTTAGTTCATGCTACAGCCTTTCTTTTCTGGGTACGGGTTTCAATACCTGGGGTCTAACCAAATCTCTGACGGATCTCTGACAGAATAGAGCGGTAGGTAAACGAGTTTTGGCCAGCTTCGACCGTAGCGTTCGGCCCGTCCCCGTCCTTAAATCCCTGGCCCAATTCCCTCTTCAGGAGACCTGATATATGGATAGCAATAACTTTTTACGGCAGTTGCTCATGATTGGCGTGGGCACTACTTCCCTGGTAGCCGAGCGGCTGAAGCAGGTCACCGAAGAGTGGGTACAGGAGGGCAAGTTCAACCCCGAACAGGCCCGTGGCCTGGTGGATGACGTGATGGCCCAGCTCAACGTCAACAATGCCGCCCTGGAAGACCAGTTTCAGCGGTTG
>CAYUBC010000459.1:0-3731 GCA_964442885.1 uncultured bacterium
TCTGGGCCGTAGAGGCCGGGGCCGACTGCGTCGGTACTACCCTATTTGGCTATACCGAGGCCACCCAGGATCAGGCTCCGCCAGGGCTGGAGCTACTCAGCCAGATGGTAGCTCACTGTCCGGTTCCTGTTCTCTGCGAAGGGGGCATAGCCTCGCCTGCGGTGGCTCGTCAGGCGCTAGATTTGGGAGCCTACGCGGTGGTGGTGGGCACAGCCATCACCGGGTTGGATAGTCTGGTGAGCCAGTATGTGGCTGCGGTTGGGAGTATGGGTGCTGTGAGAGCATCGGCCCAGTTCTAGGACAGCGTTCTACTATTGCTATCTGGATTAACCTGGAGAGGATAACTCCTTGCCTCTACCCACCAAGCCCCCGAAGCGCTACTAGCCATGAGCACTGAAACGATTACCCTCGAAGTCTCCCAGGATCTTTTGGCAGCCCTGAAGATGGGGGCGACTGATTTGGGTGAGCAACTGCGAATATTGGCAGCAGTAGCGTTTTTTCAAGAGAAGCAACTGTCTTTGGGCAAAGCGGCAGAGCTGGCCGGGCTAAACCGCCTGGCGTTTATGGATCTGCTGGCCCAAAAAGGAATTGTCGCCTTTGACTATGACGAATCTGCTTTGAATACTGACCTGGCCGGGCTGGCGGTCTTGACCGATTCCCCTGCGGTAAGATAGCTCCAAAGCCTACCATGGCTAACCTCCTATGACTGCGGGCACTACTCTATTTTTCTCCTATTCGCACCAAGATGAGGGGCTGCGGGATGAGTTGGCCAAGCACCTGAGTCAGCTTGAGCGATCTGGGGTGCTAAAGAGCTGGCACGATCGCCAGATTCCTCCCGGCAGTGAGTGGGCCGGGCAAATTGACGAACATCTGGAGCAGTCCCAGATTGTTTTGCTGCTGATCAGCGCCGACTTTCTAGCCTCGCGCTATTGCTACGACATCGAGCTTACGCGGGCCATGGAGCGCCATGCCCAGGGCTCAGCGGTGGTGATTCCAGTGATTTTGCGCCCGGTGGATTGGCAGGGGGCCAGCTTTAGCCACCTCCAGGCTCTGCCGAAAAATGCCCAGGCCGTCACCACTTGGGCCAACCAGGACGAAGCCTTTACCGACATTGCCAGGGGCATTCGCCGGGTGGCGGAGCCAATGCTGCGCGCGTTGGCCGCTACTAACGCCGACCCACTGCCAGCGTCACCAGCTCTGGGGGACTCGGCTCTGGGGGACTCGGCTCTAGTGGCCCCGGCGACTCACCCACCGGTGGGTGAACTCGAAATTCCCGAAGGGCAGGTGCCCCTGGCGTCACCTTTTTATGTGGAGCGGCCTCCCATCGAAGCCGATTGCTACCGGGCGATTCTCCAGCCCAGCGCTTTGATTCGGATTAAAGCCCCCCGCCAGATGGGCAAGTCTTCGCTGCTGGCCCGCATTGTGAATCACGCCCATGCCCAGGGCTATCGCACGGTCAGCCTGTCTTTTCAGGAAGCCGATGGCGAAATTTTCGCCGATCTGACGGTTTTTTTACAGTGGTTCTGCGCCACCATTGCCGATGCCCTGGGCCTGCCGGATCGCCTCGACCAGCACTGGGGCGGCCCCCTGGGCAGCAAGCAAAAGTGTAGTAACTACCTCCATCGCTACATTCTGCCCAGCCTGGATGGCCCCCTGGTTCTGGGGTTAGACGAGGTGGATTTGGTTTTTCAGTATCCCAAAATTGCTGAGGATTTCTTTGCCCTGTTGCGGGCCTGGCACGAAAAGCGTAACGACTCCCTCTGGCAAAATCTACGGCTGATCATTACCCACTCTAAGGAGGTCTACGTTCCTCTCAAAATTAACCAGTCCCCCTTTAATGTGGGTCTGGCCAAGGAACTGCCAGAATTGACCCCAGCCCAGGTGATTGAGCTGGCGACCCGCCACGGCCTTGACCTGGCCGATCAAATTCCGCCGCTGATGCAGATGCTGGGGGGCCATCCCTACCTGATTCGGGTTGCCCTCTACCAACTGGCGACCCAGCGCCTGTCCTTGGCGGAACTGCTGGCGATCGCCCCGACCGAAGAAGGCCCCTACGCCGAACACCTGCGGCGGCACCTGCAAAACCTAGAAGCCAGCCCTGACTTGCTCCAGGCCATGCAGATTATTCTCCAAAGTGAGGGGCCTGCCAGGGTAGGCAACAAAGAAGCCTTTCGCCTGCAAAGCATGGGCGTGGTCAGGTTTCGCCAAAATTCGGTGGAACCCCTCTGCGATCTCTACCGCATCGCCTTCCGGGAACGTCTAATCTAGACTCTCTGGAACTTTGCAAAGCTTGGCTGCCCTGCCCTGGGTGCTAATTCACTCGTATATACGGCCTCTGACATTGATGTCATAGATCAGCAGAATCTTTAGATCCTCGCCAACTAGGGTAAAAATAACGCGAATTTGCCCTACTCTCAGGCGAAAGTACCCGTCCCATTGGCCTTTGAGCTTTTTTATATCCAACTCATTGAAGGGGATCATCCCCTCAACCTCCAGCATAGACAGGAGTTGAAGAATCTTTTCCCGAACCCGTTCGGCAGTTTTGGCGTCAAGCTTTTTCAGGTACTTGACGGCCCGTTTACTAAATCGAACCTCCATGCTGCACCCAGTGAGTTAAGTCAACAGACTCGTCGTCATCGGTATCTGGTGGGCCGAGGGACGCATCGATTTCAGCCTGCTCTTCATCGCTGACGTAGGGCATCAGCAGCTTACAAAGGTTTAAACGCTCCTCTCGCAAAACTTCCCGTAGGCTTTCTTTAATGAGTGCTTTAAGTTCCTGGGAGGCGGAAAGATTCATTGATTCCTCTCAACGGCCTTTTGAAACAGATTTGGCTCTTATGAAGTCAAGAATGGTGCATTAAGCCGCCACAGCCACCGTAGGATGGGCAAAGCTTGCGTGCCCATCGCCTAATTTCCCGGATGGGCATGGGCAAGGCCCTTTGCCCATCCTACATGGAGGGTAAATCTTACCTAGAATCTCCTAATCTGCCGCAGGTTGGCCACAGCCAGAAACATCCTAGTTCATCCTAGCATCGGTGTCTGGGCGATCGCGATTTGGACTGTGGAGTAGCCTTTTACGAGGGAGAAGGGAGAAATTGCTGGGCTGGAATCTGGGCTCTGGAACCATGGTTGGGATCATGGTTTAAATGAAACAGGCTAAAACCTGGCATTCGCAAGATAGGTGGCTTAAGATGCGGGAAAAATCCCCCTAACCCACTTTCCTCAGTGCCATGACTGCACCCTACCAGGTCGGCGGCGGGCTACCCCTGGAAGCCCCCACCTACGTAGAACGCCAGGCCGATCTCAAATTTTACCAGGCGCTACAGCAGGGTGAATACTGCTACGTGCTGAACTCGCGCCAGATGGGCAAAACTAGTCTGCGGGCTCGCACCATGGCCCGGTTGCAAGCGGAGGGGGTGGCCTGCGCCGCCCTTGACCTGGCGGAAATTGGCACGGAGCAACTCACCCCGGTGGAATGGTACGCCGGATTGGTCGATGCCCTGGCCGAGAAGTTGAACCTCCTCCCGGAGTTTGATCTGGGCACCTGGTGGGACGACCAGCACCCCCTCTCTCCCTTGCAACGATTAGGCAAATTTTTGCGGGAGGTGGTACTGGCCCGGATCAGCCAACCTATTGTCGTCTTCATTGATGAAATTGATACCGTCCTCAGCCTGGGGTTTGGCCACGACGACTTTTTTGCCCTGGTGCGGGAATGCTACAACCGCCGCGCC
>CAYUBC010000460.1:0-3726 GCA_964442885.1 uncultured bacterium
CAAACATCGACTGGCGGGCATACATCCAGTTGATGTTGCCGCGCAGGGTGTTGATTTCGCCGTTGTGGGCGACATAGCGGTAGGGGTGCGATCGCTCCCAACTGGGAAAGGTATTTGTACTAAAGCGAGAATGCACCAGGGCCAGGGCGCTCTTCAAATCCGGGTCGGCCAAGTCAGGGAAGTAGAGCCCCACCTGCTCTGGGGTGAGCATGCCCTTGTAGACAATGGTGCGGCAGGAGAGGCTGGTGGCATACCAGTAGGGGTCTACCCCGGTGGGGCGAATGGCAGAGTGCGATCGCTTGCGGATAACATACAGCTTGCGTTCAAAGGCCTGTTCATCGGCTAAATCGGCAGGGCGCTGGATGAATACCTGCTCAAGAAAGGGCTCACTGGCCTTGGCCGTTGCCCCCAGGGAAGAATCATCGGTGGGCACATCGCGCCAGCCCAGCACGGGCAGGCCCTCTTCTTCGGCAATGCGCTCAAATAACCGACGGCTCTTTTCGCGATCATCGGGGTTGGGAGAGGCAAACAAGAACCCCACGCCGTAGTGCCCTGGCTCTGGCAGGGTAATGCCCTGGGCGGCGGCCACCTTGGCCATAAACCGATGGGGCATTTGCAGCAAAATCCCCGCGCCGTCGCCGGTATTGGCCTCGGCCCCCACCGCTCCCCGGTGGGCCAGGTTCACCAAAATGGTGAGCCCTTGCTCAACGATGGTGTGAGATTGAGCACCCTTCATATGCACCACAAAGCCAACGCCGCAGGCATCGTGCTCAAACTGTGGATCGTAGAGACCTTGGGGTTGAGGTGGATGAGTTAGAGCCATTAATTTACCGGGCAGAAACAACGACTTTAAGCCGACAATAGAGAGCAACCTATTCTCTATATATCAATCTGCATTCTCTAACCAGATATCCAAAGCCCCTCATCTCTTAATGAAATAATCACTATCCAGGTCTTGAAAATTTGCAAAACATAATAGAACGTTTCTGGGCGGAGTGAGATGCAGCCTGTGGTCTGGAAATCAAAGTTTCCTAGCAACCCAGATACCTCACTAGCGGCCAAAATGCTGTAAAACAGTTGCCGCTAATTCCTGGGAGGAGCAGTTTTGCTAAATCGGATACTTTTTGCCGGGTCAAATCCTTAGGTGTCGCTCAGTAGAACCATTCAATTGGTGGCCTGAAAGCGACTATACAGGTCAGAACAATCACCTTTAGCCTGCAAACAGCGAGCCTTTGTAATGTTTTCCTCTGATCAAGAGCAGCTATTGTTGAAGCAGCCAAAATTCCTGACCTGTAAGGCTATTGCCGTTGTCAAGCAACCCTGATTTAATTCACGCCTCTGGTTCAATCCCGGCGGCGCGCAACTGAGCGGCCAGTCGTTCGGCCCGCTGGAGTTCTTGCTCAGCCCGCTGGAGTTCTTGCTCGACCTTCTCTGTACCCCAGAGCAGCATTTCCTCCTGGTCAGTCCACCAGCGCAACCAGTAGCCGGTACGATTTTCGCGGCTGCCTTGCCAAATTCCTAGAAACAGATTGAGGGCTTCAATCCAGTAACGTTGCTGGTCGTCCGGTGACTGTATTTTGTATTGGCCAGCGTCGTTGAGGTGATAAACCTCCAGAGTGCCGCTGTCAGGTTCGAAGATCACATAGTCAGGGACTCGCAGGATCTGTTCATAGAAAAACCATTTGCCCGGTGGATAGGTTGGCTTAATGGAATATTCTCCCCCCTCGGTATCGGATAAAAACTCCATTACCAGGGCTGGAAATTGACCTTGGAGTTGCGGAGTATAACTCCGTTTAACGTCCTCTCGCGGTACTTGAATTGCGGGTACGTAGGCCCAATCAGGGGCTTTGACCACAATTTTTCCGCTTAATGTGGCGCAAAACCCATAGTTGGTGGTTGCCAGGGCCAGGGCCGGTAGTCGCCCCGCCAACTCCAGGCTTTCGGTGAGCGCGGCCGCAATGGCAGGCTGGTTGATGTTATCCACAGGGTCGTCGTCGAGGACAAAGTCTTCGGGTAATTTTTCCCAAGTCACCACCCAGGATAGTTGTGGAGCTACTACCATAATCAACCTCGCAAATAGCGGCGTTTTGCCGGGGTCAGAACCTCGGTGTTAGGTAGAGTTAAAGGCTCAGCAAAAACTCCCTGTGCCCCTACCCCCCTAGCACTGATTCTAATTGGTGAGCGTCTTCTACCTCAGGAGGAACTGCACCCTTAGGGGCCGTACCATTTGTGCCAGGCTCATGGTGCCTGAAGATGAGCGCATCGGCCTCTAGCGTCACCCCAATGGTGGCCCCTTCAGCAAAGGTGGTTTCCAGAATTTTGGTAGCAATGGGATTTTCCAGCAGGCGCTGAATGGCCCGTTTGAGGGGGCGAGCGCCATAGACGGGGTCATAGCCACTCTGGGCAATAAAGTCAATGGCTTGATCAGAAATGACCAGGCCAATCTTTTGATCGGCCAAGCGCCGCTGCACCCGCTGAATTTGTAAACCCACAATCTTCCGCAATTCACTCTTTTGCAGGGAGTGGAACAGAATGAGATCATCCACCCGGTTGAGGAATTCAGGTCGAAACTGCTTTTGCAGGGCTTTTAACACCAGGGTGCGCATGTCGTCGTAGCGGCTGTCATCACCGGCCAGTTCCAGAATATGGTCGCTGCCGATGTTGCTGGTCATGATCACCACAGTGTTGCGAAAATCGACCCGGTGACCCTGGGAGTCGGTAATGCGGCCATCGTCGAGCACCTGTAGCAGAATGTTGAAGACATCGGGGTGGGCCTTTTCCACCTCATCCAACAGCACCACCGAGTAGGGATGGCGGCGCACGGCCTCAGAGAGTTGCCCGCCGTCTTCATAGCCAACATAGCCGGGGGGAGCCCCCACCAGGCGAGAAACGGCGTTTTTCTCCATGTACTCCGACATATCGATGCGGATCAGGGCATCTTCGGTGTCAAAGAGAAATTCGGCCAGGGCGCGGGCCAGCTCAGTTTTGCCTACGCCAGTTGGCCCCATGAAGAGAAAAGAGCCCAGGGGACGGCCCGGATCGTTCATCCCGGCCCTGGCACGACGAATGGACGCGGCGACGGCAGCGACGGCTTCATCCTGACCAATCACCCGCCCGTGCAGGTGTCCTTCGAGTTGCAACAGCTTTTGCCGCTCCGACTCCATCAGTCGGGTTACCGGAATACCCGTCCACTTGGCCACAATCTCGGCAATGTCAGCCTCGCTGACCTGTTCCCGCAGCAGGGTGCTGCCCTGTTCCTGAATCTCCAGTAGATGGGCTTCCTTGGCTTCGCGCTCTCGCTGCACAGTCTCCAGCCTGCCGTACTTGAGCTGAGCGGCGGTATTGAGGTCGTAGGCGCGTTCCGCCTGCTCAATTTGCAGACGCAGATGGTCTTCTTCTTCCTTCAGGGCGTTGATGGCCTCTAGGGTTTGTTTTTCGCTTTGCCACTGGCCCCCCAGGACTTGCTGTTTAGCCTGAAGCTCGGCCATGTCCTGGGCAATGCGGCTGAGGCGATCGCGGGCCACCGGGGAGGTTGCCCGTCCTTCTTCCTCAGCCTCCAGGGAAAGCTTTTCCATCTCTAGCTGCATCAGCTTGCGGTCGATGGCCTCCAGTTCTTCAGGCTTGGAGGTAATTTCCATCTTGAGTTTGGCCGCCGCTTCGTCCACCAGGTCGATGGCCTTGTCGGGCAAAAAGCGGTCAGCAATGTAGCGATCGGACAACACCGCC
>CAYUBC010000461.1:0-3723 GCA_964442885.1 uncultured bacterium
GAGCTGAGCCAGCGCTGCATCATGCGATCGCGCACCGTGTAGGCCAACGCCAGGTAAAAGTCGTTACGGCTCGCTACTTCTGGCCACTTGCCCTGAATGTAGAACAAGTTATCCACCAGGGCGCGGCGCAGGGTGGTGATACTCAGTCCAGTGCGATCGTCCTCAATCTGAATGCTGGGGTTGGGTCTATCCATAAAAGCCGTCATAGGTGTCTCCTGAATAGGGGCAGAACTTGCGAGTGCCTAATCTGTAAGTGCCTAGTTTCCGCCACTATAAAGGGGCTAGGTTATGAAAGGGTTTAGGACAGGAGAGGTTATATCGGATAGACGGATGCGGGGCAGACTATCTAAGTTAACGGCCATCTACCCTAGCTACCAATGATCAGATTCAGCGTTGCCACTACCTGATCCACCACTGTAGAGGGCAGGCATTCATCTGTACTGCGCCACCACCGCTGGCTGAGGTCCAATGTTCTCACCTGCTCGGCAATCACAGAACCTACTACCCTAAACCCCTCTGGGATTGGAATTAATGTCTTAATCTCAGGTCTGATAGTGCTTGTAATGGGCGCAACAATCACAATGCCGCCCCGAGCCGCGTTAAATGCGGTCTGACTCAAAACCAAGCACGGACGCGCGTCTCCCATTTGCTCTCTACCCTGGGTAGGGTTCAAGTTGACACGAATAACGTCACCTCGGCGAAGGTGCATTCAAGCTCTCCTTCGCTAAATTAACTCTTGCCCCTGTGCCCCACTATTGATAAAGTCACCGGCATCAGCAGGGTAGCGAAAATCGGCGGGAATACTTTCTAACAACTGCTCAAGGGACACTGCCGCCACCTTCTTGCGAATCACCAACACCCCGTCCACCGCTAATATCTCTACCGTAGAATTTTCATCCCAACCGAAACCCTCCGCCAGCCGATAGGGAATTCGCAAACCCAGACTATTGCCCCACCGTTTAAGCTGAACGTCCATTTTGCTAAGAATTATACTTTGTATAATATATATCGGCTTAGCGTGTTATGCCAACGGATTAATCCTGGGTTGTGCCAACTCCGACGGAACTGCCTCTACATTAAATGGCTGGCGAAGTGCAACACAACCAAAACCAAGGATCCAGCCCTTAGGACACCAGGTTGTAGGGTGCTGTTAGGCGCAGCCGTAACGCAGCGCCCGGCAAGACTTTGATGCCTTAGCACCAGTGTGACCTACGCTAACTTAGCCCTTGGGAAACTTGCAGGTGACTTCAATCTTAAAGTCGCCGTCGATCGCCCCCTTGGCCAGCATCGGCACCCCCGTATCGACGTTGACTTTGATGCCAAAGCTGAGATTGAGATCTTCTACCTCCGCCCCGGCCAGGTTTTTGAAGGCTCCCAGGGCATAGAGGGTGTAGGCGCGAATGGTGCGGTGGATGGTCTCTAGCGAAGCTTGCACCGGGGTGGGCAGGCCGCGCGGTGGCACGCCGTAGCTCTCGCGGTTGGCATTGGGGTCGTAGGAGCGGGAGGGATCCGGCGAGGCTGGCGGCGAACTGAGGACGCCACCCGTCACTAGCGGATCAGTTTCTATATAGATGGTGTAGCTGGTGCCATCATCATCCTGAAGCACAATTTCCTGAACCATTGCCATACCTATTTTTCCAATCAACTACCCGTAGAACAAGAATTGCATTACACAGGTAGTTGACGGACTCTAATGCTTCTCTCGCTAACAGAAACCAAAGCTCCTGAAAGCAAATCCTCTGAGCATAGATTCAAGACCTCTGACAGCCTTGCTTGAACTAGGCGGCTGGCTCTTCTGGGTATCTGGTGATAAGCCAGACTTATGTCAAGCCTGACAAGGGTTTCAGCCCCTTAAGCGCCAGCAAAGTGTATCTGCATATACACTCTCAGTCACAAACCCAGAAGAGCCCTGCGGCTAGTATTGCCTAGACGAAAGATAACCACGCTGGGTACATCAGCCTGGCTAATAGACAGTAGGTAGCCAAAATCGAGATCAACCGTTAATACGATTCGATTTTCAGCTCTAGCCTTGTGGATAATCTCTTCATCTAACAGGCTGTTCAGTCCTTCATCAACAAGATGAACTGAGTCATAATCCTGTTGCCGCAGCCATTCAACGGTGCGAGGCGGAAGGCCCATGTCGGCCAGAAACCTCATTAGGCACTCGCTGTCAAATAAATGCGATCAGAGGCCAGCCAAGCAGCATACTGTAGCGATTGCTGAATATCTTCAGGCTCTAGGTAGGGATAGTCTTCGATAATTGCCTCTGATGTTTGACCATTGGCTATTAGATTCAACACTAAGGAAACAGGAACTCTCATGCCACGGATGCAAGCTTGTCCGGTCATGATTTTGGGGTCGAAAGTGATGCGGTCAACGCCCAACATAGTTTTACGCCTGTCTATTTTTTAGATTTCTATGTGAGCTAGCTAAGAGATCTTGAAAACCTGCCTAGGGCAATAGATCCTCAACGGCCACCCGCCCATTAACAGCGGCTAACGGTGCAACGGTCTGTCCAGGCGGGTAGGTTAGTACCTCACCGTAGCGCCAGCCGTAGGTTGCCTCGTCATCCGCCACGGGCAGCCGATAAACCTCCAACTGGCGCTGAACCAGGTTTACAATCCAGTAGTCAGCGATACCCGCCTTGGCGTAGAGGCTGCCCTTCACGGTGCGATCGTAGCTGACTGAGGTATCGGCCACCTCTACCACCAACGCCGCTGTGGTGGGGTGGGCCTCGGCATAGTCGCGAATGGTGCCCGGCACCACGGCCACATCCGGCTCGGGCTCGGAAATATCGCTGATCACAAAGGGCTTTTGCTGGCGAATGTAATAGCCAGCGTCAAACACCGCTTTGAGGGCTGTATCCACCAGGTCAACGGCGGCGGCGTGGGGGCTTCTCATGGCGGCCATATCCATCACCTGACCTTCGACTAACTCTATCCGCCGTTCCTCAAAAAAGCCCAAATCGGCCAGGCGATGGTACTCATCGCGAGTCCACACATGCACCTGGGGTTGCGTGACAGATACCATGCCCAGCGGCCTCCTTGGCAGGTTGGCAGTGTGAGCTGACCCAAAGGCCATTCCCTCACAAAATCTGATCAAATTCTACCTACACCTGGTTGTGGCACAACAGCCCCGCTCCCTCAAACATGCCTGCCCGCTTACCCCCACAGCAACATCCCCAATCCTTTGCCCTATCCAGCGGCCTCGGCGTTCGGCGGCCTAGACCTGAAGACAATATATCTGGAGTAGAAATCGGGTTTCTGTCCGGTTAAGATTCCAGCTCCTAGAAATGGGCAGGATGGATGGATTGCAGAGCGCCCAGATCCCAGGGTTCTGCTTTGAGATGCACTAAAGGCCGCAGCCATCAGGACAAAGAACCCTGGGATCTCAGACGGTCTAGGTAATCACCGTCGGCTGGTCGCGCCCGGTCAGGGTCTTAATCTGGGCGATCTCGTCGGCGAGGGAAATCAAATCCGCCAAGGCGGTCTGGGTCTCCTGGTCGTGCTTAGCCGGGTCGGGCTCGTAGCTTTCAACATAGAGCCGCAGGGTGGCTCCAGAAGTACCCGTACCCGACAAGCGAAACACAATCCGCGAGCCATCGGTAAACCCAATGCGCACGCCCTGCTGCTCGGCCACGCTGCCGTCTACGGGGTCGGTGTAGGCAAAGTCGTCGGCATAGTCAACGGTGTAGGCCCCGAAGGTCTTACCGGGCATGGCGCT
>CAYUBC010000462.1:0-3722 GCA_964442885.1 uncultured bacterium
CTGGATATTCTCGCCATACCCTTTTAGCAGCTTGTAGGCTTTCCTCCAGCGTTTGGGATCGCGGATGTCGTAACAAATCAGGTAGTAATTTTTGCTTTCTGCCATTGCTCCACCTCACCGCACCACAAGTTGAGCAAACAGACCACCTTCACCCATCCATTCCTTTTCTAACAACCGGACTTCAAGCTCAATAAGGCGGCGATAGGTCAGGGAGTATTGCGTGACCGGGTGTTTCCACTTTTCCTCCTTGCGGCGCTCGTAGAGGCTGATGAACTTACGCCGTCCGGCATCGCTGAGCCAGATTTGGGGGCCAGTGAGGGTAAAGTCCTCGGCGGGGTGCCACTGGTTGCGGTTAATTGCCGCCAGCACTGGCATATCCACCAGGGGCACCCGAAAAATCTCCATCAGGTCCAGGGCCAAAGGCGGCGCTTGAGTGCGGGGTTGGTGGTAAAACCCCAGAGCTGGCTCTAGCCCTACCGCTAGGATGGCATTCATCACATCCTTTAGCAGCAGGGCATAGCCAAAGCTCAGCAGAGCATTGAACCGATCTTTCGGAGGGCGGCGGTTACGGCCATCAAACCTTAGCTCTGGGGGAACATCGTCTACGATGAGCTGGGGTAAGGCCCCAAAGTACAGGGCCGCCAGGTTGCCCTCTAGGCCCAGCAATGAAGGTAAGGAATCGGCTTGGGGAATTTGTTTGATGACTCGCTGCATCTGTTCAATGGCCTGGCCCAAACTTTCACCAGACTCGGCGGCATTGCGCTGGCCCCGCATTAAAAACTTCCGCTGGCTCTGCCCTCGGCAACCGACCAGTTGTCGGGCCAGTTGCAGGCAACGGGCGGGGTCGGTAAGCGCTCGATACTGGTGAATGCGGCGTTGAATGCTGCCCTGGCGCGTATCCAGGCTGCCCAGGTAGCGTCCACCGCCAGTAATAAAGTGCAGCCCCACATCTTGCTCGGCGCAAAAGTGAAGGGCCTGGGTGGAAATTTGGGCAAAACTGTGAAGCACCATCTGCCCCACCTGCCGGGAGGGCAGAGCGGTGGTCTGGCCATCGCGCCGGGTGATTTTGAACTGATCGCCGCTTTTACCAATGCGGGTGCCCGCCTCAGTGACATGGATAATCTGCCGTTCATCGTCTTCGGGGAAGAGGCGCACCGCCTGCTCGCTCTGCCCCTGGGCCAGGCGAGTTTCCTCTGGCAGGCAGACCGGTGCCAGAGAGCAACGGGCACAGAGCCGTTCGTTGGCGGTCACTGGGGGCCGCTCTGGCGAGAGTCGCAGCAGCCGTGCCCGCTCAATATTGTTTAAAACATCCTGTCGGGCTTGGTCATCCAAGGGTACATGCACCAGCACATTGTCAGCATGGTAGCGAATTCGGCCTTCGGGTACGGTAATGCCCAGTTCAGCCTCGATCAGGCAAGCATAGGCGAGAATCTGAATGCGATCGCTCTCCCAGGCTTGGGGTTTATTTTCGCGATCGCGGTAGCAGCGCCCCCGCTTGTGTTCGTAGGGTATGGTCTGGCCGTTGCGGGTACGGAGGGCGTCAATTTTGCCCCGCAGACCCAGGGTTGGGTTTTCCAGCACCAGGTGGTGCCAGTCGTCGCCATCGTCGGCTTCGAGTTCAACATGGAGCCGTCGTCCGGCAAAAACGGCGGCATCCTGGGTGTAAAGTTCTTCTACTTCTTCCAGGTAATAAAGCCGTGGGCAATAGTTAAGAGCGTGAAGGGCGTTCACGCGAATGGTGTCCTGCGTTTGGGCAGGGGTGGTGAGAGTTGTCATAGTGGTTAAAAAGTGCAGGGTCGGCAACGGTAGCGATGGGTAGATGCGCCCTGGGCTGTAGGCATGGCCTAACAGCCGTTACCTTGAGTGACCCCAAAATTTGACCCAAAACTTGCCTGCAATTCCACGGGAATTTGGCCCACCATACAGGTGTATTTCCCTGATACTAAGGAAGTGCAGGTGTATTTAAGAGCAACGGTTTAAGGCGCAGTGGGTTAAGTCAAGCAGCATAATGGAAGGAAGACGGTGGGTGTAATGGGGAACGTAGAGGGTGGGTAAAAACAAGGTGTACCGCAAACAGTTAGAAGGGCATCGGCAAGCCCTAGCTGAGCACCTCGAAAAAATTGCCCAGGAGCGCGAAAAACCCATTAGTCTTCAAGATGAGGGGCTGATTGCCCATTAGGAAAAAACCATTGCCAATTGCCGACAGCAAATTGCCAAGCTGGAAAGGAGGTTAGGGTAATGTCTCAATTGACTTCAGATAGGTCTTTAATGCGACTGAAACGTTTTTTGAATGACTATCGGCCTCAGTTAGAGCGGGCAATGCAGGCGATTCAGGTGTTGGAAATTAGTGATACCGACTCGGAGGAATTTGCCCAAGCACTGGCAGACTTGCAAGTCTGTGCGACTATCTTAGAGCCCTATTCCGAAGGACTAGTTACAGCGATTGAACAATTCACCGAAGACCAACCCAATGATGAGTAATGCTTCGTCCCAGGAAGATCCGTTGAGCCCAGAGCCCAGAACGGCTGAGTTGCGCTCTGAGTACGACTTTTCTGCGGGAGTGCGGGGGAAATATTGGGCGGCCTACCAACAGGCGATCGCGGCGGGGAAGGTTGGCCCAGAGGAAGAGGCACCTGATGCTACTGAGGCGGATGGTAAGCGAAGCTAGAGCACCGATACAGAATACCAGGCCCTTGGGTTCTTGACCTCATAGACAACCAATTTTGGGGCATTCCGAACCAGAACCCAGGGATCTGTACCGGTGTTCTAGGGGTTAGGCTTTGGGCGATCGTCGTTGTTGCTTGGGCTTTGCTGCAACTGCAATTCTCGTTTGATAATGTCCCAAGCAACCTGTTCCTGATTGGCTGGATCAGCTTCTGCCCGGATGGCATCGCTTACATCCAGCAGGTCTTCTAGCTCGTCGGCATCAATGATGGCCAATTTGCCCTGGCTAAGCTCCCTTAGAAATTCTTCAAGGGTTAGCTCGAAGCGCTGGGCTAGGAGGGTGATGCCAGCTAGGACTTCGCTAGAAATGGATAGGGAAGCCATCGGATAAGACTCCTAAATGAAGTAATCAATGGGTGCTTGGCTTAGCTGGTTCAATTGCACCAGCCAAAAGATAGCAGCAATTTCCCTTGTCGCCATTTCCTCAACGGCACTACGCTACCTGAGCCGGTGCTTTAGGTGTCCATGTCCAGGCGCTCTCCGGTGGTTCGGTTGTTGCCGCCTCAATTGGTGCATAGAGATAACTGGTTGTTTTGCTATTATCGGCGCGATCGATGCCGACTGTTAATCGGTACGAGCCCCGCATTGGTGGATCATCGGGTTGCATTTGTACGTACCAGTGAACTGGAATTGGGGTTGACAAAACGTCAATGCGATCGAACAAAAAGTTGTTATCGCCTGCAAAAGGCAAGCCATAGCGAGGCTGAGCCAGTTCCCCTCGTAAGCCTTGGAGCACCCGTTGCAATAATGCTGGCTCACCTTGGACACCCAAAACCATATCCAAGCCGACTAGGAACTCTCGACGCACTGGCACAATCCAATACTTAGCTCCGTAAGTGCGTTGCTTCAGTTCTTGGCCAGAGTTCCCGACTGGGTAGCTGTGGAGTTGTTGATACAACGTACAGGTTTCGCTCTCAGTCCCCGGAACGGAGCCGATTGCTAACTTCAAGCAGGGAATGTCTGGACGAATCTGCGTTGTTGGTTGGTCTAAGTTACTC
>CAYUBC010000463.1:0-3718 GCA_964442885.1 uncultured bacterium
AATGGTGTGTTAATACTCAAAGCGGACACGGGTTCGACTCCCGTCAGCTCCATTTCTAAAATCCTGTGTTTGTTTATTAAATATTTTTCCAAGTCAGAGACCCAATGTTGGGTCTCTTTTTTCGTCTGCCTATACTGGAACTATGGCTCTAAGCTAAGGGCTATGGGAGGCTTTTGTCAGTCGTCAATTGCCCACTATGGCCTAAAATTTTCCATTTATTTTCAAGAGTTTTAGAGAAATGCAGTTCCCATTCTGGCCCTACCTCAACCAACCCGTATTTAGCCGCACCTACCGCACCGTTTATAATCCCTGGCGGTTTTGGTATACCCACCAAGTTCGATTTTTAGAGCGTTGCTGGCTGCGAGAATATCGCCCGGAAGAGCATTACAAATCTTAGTAACAATGAGTCGGGCAACGGGTTATCAAGCACCTGCCCCTGATAATTAGCCCAGGATTGGGTCTAATTTGCTGGGGGAGCTGAGCCTACAATCGAATCTAAGTAATATTAGATACCGGCATCATCTGGGCAAGTCAGGGACTTAATTCCTAAGTGGCGAACACGTTGATAGCTAAACTATTAAGGGCATATAAAGTTAACGATTAAGTTAACGATTTAGGTTATTTTTTACCCGGAAAAATTTTGCCAGTTGCCCCTTTATTAGCCTCCGAGTGATTATAAATAAATCCGCCAACAACACCAGCGCGATGGTTGAGAATATCGACCATCGCTGCTTTTTAGGAATTGACCTGGGCTGGCAGTCTGGGGCTAGCGGGCTGTGCTGCCTGGTATGGTCAGCGTCGGGCCTGAGGCTAGGAGAACTAACCCGGTTATACCAGGTTGAAGACATTCTCGCTTGGGTCAAGGGCTGGGCTGAGTCGAGCTCGACCACGGTGGTGGCCGTTGATGCCCCTACGTTGATCCCCAACGCCACGGGTATGCGCCTACCCGATCGCCTGGCCCATCAATACTTCGGTAAATACGATGCGGGTTGTTATCCTGCTAATTTGGGGCGGCCCTTTGCGGAAAAACTCGTGGCCTTTGGTCTGGCCCTGGAGACCCTGGGCTTCTGCCATCAGCCCTACAGTCCACCCCAGGTTCAGGGGCGCTTTCAGCTTGAGGTTTTCCCCCACCCCGTCACGGTGCATTTGTTTAATCTGCCTCGGATTTTGAAATACAAAAAGGGCCGCCTGGCCCAGCGCCGCCCAGAGTTAGAACGGCTGCGGCAGTACCAGCTATCGGTTTTCCCGGCCCTGGAACCACCGCTGGGGATCAGCGAGGCCGATTTACCGGCCATCCCCACTACCGGCACCGCCATGAAAGCGGTTGAAGACCAGCTAGACAGCCTCACCTGTGCCTATGCCGCCGCTTACTGGTGGTACTGGGGCAACACGCGCAACTGGGTGCTGGGCGATCGCGACTCCGGTTACATCGTGGTTCCCGCGCCCAGGGAACAGCCTAATTCCGAAAATCCATCGGCCCTGTGTAGCCCGAAAGCTCCGCCAGCCGCTGCAGGGTCTGAGCCCCAGAGTAAAACTCGCCGTTAATTTCCCAGGTAGGAAAGCCCGTGATCTCCGGCTTAGAGCGGCACAGGGCTGTTTGAGGCTTCTGCCCTTCCGGGTCACATTCAACGGCGGGGAGAATAGCCACGGCTTCGGCTCCAAAGGCCTGCTTTTGGTCATGGCAGTGGGGGCACCACCAGGCAGCATACATCACCGCCCCGGTATCCTTTAAGTGCTGGGCCAGGGCAATTTCAGCCGGGCCAGAGGCCAGGGTAATGGGTGGGCCAGCCTGACCAGCCACCGAGGCGGAGCCACCACCGGCTCGAATGGGGGCATAGATGGCCATCACACTGGTTAAGGTAACGACCCCCACAATTAGCCCCATAAAGGCCAACTGGCCGAAGTCCTCCCAGCGGTTGCCAAACAGGGTAATCAAGAACATCGACAGAGCCAGGAGGGCTGAGACCACGCAGAAAGGACAAAAGGCCTTGATCTCAAAGGCCATAACCGTCATCAGGTAGCCACTGAAGACCAGCATGGCGGTGGCCAGCAAAAAGATCAGTGGCCAGGTTCGGGCCTCTAGCTTTTGTCGCAGCACCTTATTCGTATCCGGGTTAACCCACAGGGGTGCTGTGGCCAGGGCGATCATAGCGGCGTAGCCGAGAAAGCCAAAGACGGTTAACGGAATGCCGAAGACCGTGGCGTAGGGACTGGCCAGCACGCGATCGCAGCCTTCCGTTGGGCAAGCACTGCTGCCGGTCAACTTCAGAATCGTGAGATAGGCGGTTTCTATAGCCCCCACAGCCGCAATGCCCGCTAACAGCCAGCGAGATCGGCGGTGAATCCAGCGGCTTTCTTGACGACGACGTCTCATGCTAGTCCTCTCAACCGAAACACTCAGGATACAAGGTCATTAACCAATAACCTGTCCTATAGTAATGCCTGGATCTGGAATCTGGGTCAGGAGTCTGCGCCATCTCCGTCATGGCGCTACCATCGTGGGCACTGCCGACCCCAGATTTGGGTTTTCCAGGCTTTCTTGCATGGCTTCTACAAATTGGCTAACCCGAATCGGATCGATCGGTTGATTAATATCCCCGTGGCGCTTCAGAGAGCTGGCGACAATCACGCCGTCGGCAGCCCGCATCAGCGTTCCAATATTCTCCCAGGTGGCACCGCTGCCAATAAACACCGGATGCTCGCCAGCGGCGGCCTTGGCCAGTTCCAGGTCTTCTAGGCTGGGAGGGCTGCCCGTGGCCCAGCCTGACAAAATTACCCCGTCCGCCAGCCCCCGGTGGATAGTTTCCTGAACCGCCGTGGTGAGATTAGGGGAACCCAGGGGGCGAGCATGTTTAACCAGCACATCGGCCAGAATATTGACCGGAC
Source organism: uncultured bacterium (assembly GCA_964442885.1). Taxonomy (GTDB): domain Bacteria; phylum Cyanobacteriota; class Cyanobacteriia; order Phormidesmidales; family Phormidesmidaceae; genus Nodosilinea. The sequence goes on from CAYUBC010000463.1 coordinate 2,887, forward strand.
TGCCCAATGCCTGGCGGTAGCGCAACAGGTCGTGGGCACAGCCCTCAATGAGCCCCTGATCGGTGGCCATCACCCCAGTCAGCACATTTACTCGAATAAATTTGGCCCCCACGCAGGTGGCAATGGCCAGGGCACTGTGGGCATCGTTGCGCAGCACATTCAGGCCAATGGGCACGGTGACGAGAGATTGCAAGCGATGCACCACCAGACTCATAGCGCTGACTACAGCCGGATCCACAGTTCCCTTAGTAAAGGGCGCATCAAAAAAATTTTCTACGATAATGCCGTCCACCCCACCTGACGCCAGAGCTGTGGCCTCTTGTTCAGCCCGATCTACAACCTGCTGAAGATTGCCCTGCCAGCGCGGCGACCGGGGCAGCGGCAGAAGATGGACAACCCCAATGACGGGATGGTCAGTCGCGAAGGTTTCAAATAAGTCCACGTGAGTTTTGCCTGGACTCGAACGACGAGGAATAGTGAGCGATGGCTGGAAAGCACCATGGCGGTGCTCAGGCCTTGTCACCACTATCAGCATATCAAGGATAGCTGCGCTACACGCCGCCACTCAGAGGTGTAGCCCAAGCAATTGAGAATGTGATGTATGATAAAAACGGGTCTGTTAAGTTGTGTTAATGTCAGCGTTCTTAGTTACCTGGCTACGGCGTAGACCCCTAGCAGCAATAGGAGGTACTGTACGAGGGTTTCTTCCTGATGCTGAACCACGGTCAGGAATGTTAGTTTGTACAGTCTGTTGCTTGGGATAGTTGCATGGGCCTAAAGCCAACCGTTGCCTTTAACCATTTGGGGTGCGAGAAAAATCGCGTGGATACCG
>CAYUBC010000464.1:0-3710 GCA_964442885.1 uncultured bacterium
GGGCGTAGTAGTGCAGGCCGCCCGTCATGCCAAAATGAATCACCAGCACGGGGCCACGGGCCGTCACGGCGAACAGGTATTTGCCAATTCGCTCGGTATGTGCAAACCGGGTGCCGTGCAGCGCCTTTCGTAAATCGGCGATGGGGGCTTTTAGCTGACGTTCGTCTTCTACTTCCAGCCCGGCGAGGGGGCGGTCGAGCGCTACGGCGTCGAAATAACGTCGGTAGATCTCCACTTCGGGTAGTTCGGGCATGAGATCACGGAGGTTGTGCGCGGCTGCAGCGCTGCCAAAAAGAGGCTTTTTTGGTTTATAAAACTTGCGGGGCCGGGCGGGTGGTTGCCTGGGGCGAGAATAATACGTCCACGTCGGGTTCGTTGGGACGATCGCCCAGGGTATCTTCGATGTAGAGCATACGTACCAGCACAATGGCCGCCGCCAGCAGGGGTGTGGCCAGCAGCAGGGCCAACGTGCCGAGCGTGAAGGCAAAGAATACCTGCACAAGTAGCAGCAGCACGGGGGGCATCCGGATGGCGTGCTGTTGAATGTTGGGGGTAATAAAATAACTCTCGAATGACTGAATGCCCAGGTAGAGGACCCCCACCCACAGGGCCGACGAAGGGCCATCGAGCAGGGCCACCAGCATGGGCGGCACGGCCGATAGCACTGGGCCGATGTTGGGAATAAAAGAAAGGAAGAAGGCCAGCAGGGCAAAAGTCAACACCAGCGGCATACCCAGTGCCCACAGGCCGATGGCCGTCATCACCCCCACCAGAAATACATCCAGAATTTGCCCTACAAACCAGCGAAACAGGGTAATATTAAGCGTTTGGAGAATCTGGCGTGTCCGGGCCCGACGCTTGAGGGGAACCAAGCTGACAAAGCCGCTTGTGTACAGCTTCGGATTCACCGTTAGGAAAAGGGCTACCACCACGATAACGATAATGTCTAGCACCACACCCAGCGTGAGGGTAGAAAATGCCACGACCTGGTCTAGGAGTACGTCCGGGTCGTAGAGCATCTGATCTTTGGGCAGGCGATCGAAAATCATACCCCCCGTGCGAGTAGTGGCAATCTCTTGCTTGAGGGTGTCGAGCGTGCCGGGCAATTTGTTGATGAGCACCTCCACCTGCTCGCTCACTTGTGGGGCCAACAATACGAACGCCAGCACCGTCAGGCCGAATTGCAAGATAATGACCCCGGCGATGGATACGGCGCGGGGCAGTCGGGTGCGTTGGGTGATCCATTCGCCCGCGTTGCGCCAAAGTATCGAGAGCATGATGCTGGCAAAAAGCAGCAGCCAAACGTGGCGACCGAACCAGATGAGGACAATGACGAAAGCGAAAAGCACAAAGGTGATGAGCTGTCGGAGAAAATGTGCGTCGGAATTCCGCATGGTGAAAAAGTAGATGGATATTTGCAGTGATAACGCTCGCGCCCCGTCGAGGTTAATGGTGTAATCTCGGATAGTTTTCGCACGCAACCAAGGCAATCTAATGCAAACGCTCACTTGTCAGTTTTTGGGAACTGGCGATGCTTTTGGCACGGGTGGCCGGGCGCACAGTTGTTTTCGGATCTACACCCCCAGCTATTCTCTGCTGGTAGACTGCGGCGGCACGGCGCCTCTGGCCTGGCAACGGGTGGGGCAATCACTAGCCCAACTCGATGCCGTACTCATTACCCACTTGCACGGCGATCACTACGGCGGCTTGCCTTTTCTGCTGCTCGAAGCCCAGTATGTCCACCGACGCCAGCGCCCGCTGTTGCTGGTCGGGCCGGCGGGCTTGCAGGCCCGCCTCGAAGCCTTGTGCGCCCTGCTCTATCCGGGCGTACGCTTCGAGTTCCCGATCGAATACCGCGTTTATTTCACTCACGAGTTTTTGGCGGTAGGCCCGGCAGCGGTCCGGGCCTATCCGGTACGACACGCCCCCGCTGCCGATCCCCACGCCCTGCGCCTGGTGTGGGAGGGGCGCACGCTGGCCTTCTCGGGCGATACGGCCTGGACGGACACGCTGTTGGAAGTGGCCAAGGGGGCCGACCTGTTCATATGCGAGTGCTACGACTATGCCGACCGCGGGCAAAACGGTCACCTCAGCTTGGAGGTGCTGCGCCGCGAGCATCCCCGACTTGGAAGCGAACGCACGTTGCTCACACACCTGGGTCCCGATATGTGGGCGCACCGCGAAGCGCTTTTCCCCTTCGAAGTGGCACCCGAAGGCGGACAGGTGATACTCTGAGGTCAGTCGTCGATCTCGACGACCAAAAACTTGGACACGCTCCAGAACTTGTCCTGATTGAGGATGCGAATCTTGGTCATGTCGTTGCTCTTGGCAAACAGGTAGGAGTCGGTGGGGTGGTTGCTAATGACCCGGGGTTTGCTCAAATAGCCGATGTAGATTTCGCGGGTTTCGGCAATGTTGAGCTTGTTAAACTGGCGCGTGTCCTGTTTGTCGGCCAGCTTTACCGTCCGGCCAATGCCTAGTATGCCGCCTTCTTTCTTGATCACGCCCGATTCGGCCAGTTGCTTGCGGGTACCCGCCAGAAAATAGGCCGTGTTGATCACGGCTTCTTTCTCGGCTACCTCTTCGGAGCGGGCTTGTAGGGCGGCCTCACGCTCGGCCAAGCGGACGTCGCGGCTGGCCACGGCCTTGCGTAGTTCGTCGCGTTCTTCGGTGATGTTGCTCAACTCCGCTACTAATTCGTTCATCTGAGCTTCCTTTTGGTCAACGCTTTTGCGGAGGCGTGCCACCAGGCGCTGCAATCCCTGGCTACGCGTGTCGTTCTCCGCAATGCGGATTTCTAGTTCGGAGAGTTGGCGTCGGCTTTCGTTGATGTAGCCGTCAATGCCATCGACCATCTGCAGAATGCGCGTTTTCTGGTCTAGTCGTCGGCCTTCATGATGGATGTTGAGGAGCGTATCGCCCACCCGCTCGAGGGCGGCCAGGTTTTGCTCAATGTCATCAAATGACTGGGCCAGTTCCTCCAGCCGCATTTCGCGTTCCCGCACCAAGGCTTCCAGCGAGTCGCGCTCGCTAGCCACTTGCCGAAATTCCTGGGATTGCTTCACGTCGCAGGCCGTGAGCACACCCATGGCCAGTCCTATCCACAGTGTATACTTGCTCATGATAAATCAACTTTTGCCCAAAGAACGGCAAACAAGCCGAAAATAGCAGATAGCTCCTCGTCCAAAGCACCTTATCATCCGGCAACAAGTAGCGTTTGCTGGTAGCATCTAGCCATCTTGGGCACATCCCGGGGCATTTTGCACGCACGCCGTCCGTAGGCAGTAATTAGGTAAGAAGTTCACAGTGAACCACAAGCGATAGAATTATTTCTACTAAAAGCGCGCGTTGCAAAATTTTATTACGTCGCCATGAATATTATCTACAATGCGCCCACCCGGGGCTTTCAGGATAGTTTGCACTGAGCGCTGTGCAAAATTTGCCCCAGGGTTGCTGAGGGCTCGCCAGCTTTGGTCTGGTAGTTTTCGGAAGCCTATTACCCTACCATGTCATGGAAGCGTAAGACTTCTGTTTATCCCAAAGCGCCCGACTTATCAGAAAATCAGCGAGGTTTTGATAAAAACGACATAATGTTTTTGACATTATCAATAAAGCGCGAAAAAAAGACGACAAAGCAAACCTGACAGCAGGGAGCTACCGTAGGTATTGGCGACATCTGTAAAGTACAGATATCTTCTTTCACCAATTTT
>CAYUBC010000465.1:0-3709 GCA_964442885.1 uncultured bacterium
CGACATTCCTGGCCTCATGGAGGGAGCCCACACCGGCCTGGGGCTGGGCCATGAGTTCCTCCGCCACATTGAGCGCACCCGACTGCTGCTACACCTAATCGACGCTACCGCTGAGGATCCAATCGGCAATTACCACACCATTCAGCAAGAACTCATCGCCTACGGGCGCGATCTGACAGAACGTCCCCAGATCGTGGCCTTGAATAAGGTAGACGCCCTGGATGCCGACGCCCTGGCTGAGCAGAGAACCCAGTTTGAGGCGCTGCTACAAACCCCGGTGCACTGCATCTCAGCGGTGACAGGGGCAGGGTTAGCCACCTTGCTGCAAGCCATTTGGGCGGTTGTGGATGCCGCACCGCCTAACTAAAGCCCTTTATCGATGGGGCTCCTACAAAAGGGGCTCCCACAAACTACGTGCTGAATAGAGCAGGGCTATAAAAACCTGTTCAAATCCCATGAACTGCTCAGACTTGACTGGTTCAGGGCATTCTAGAGCAGTCTATTTACACGTCTAACCCCTGACGATGCCTTCTTCTTTATTCTCAGGCCATAGTGCCTGTTCCCCCGATGCACCCGTCGAAAGCTGGCCCCGTTGCCGCTGGCCTCAGTCTTCCCCTGGTCAGCCCGAACCGCCGCGGCTAGAAGCCATTGCTGCCCTTGACCTGGAAGCTAGCCACAGCATTCCCGCCTTTGAGGAAGCGGTTCAACTGGCGGCCCGCTTCCTGAATGCGCCGGTGAGTTGGCTGAGCATTGTCAACGCCACCCACGAAACCCTCAAAGCTACCCATGGCCTATCCGTATTGGGGGTGGGTAATGGGCTAGCTGAGCAGCGTCAATTGCCTCTGGAGGCTGGCCTCGGTGCCTATGTGCTGAGCGGGGAGGAGCCAGTTGTGATTGCGGATTTGACGCGAATACCGGCTTTGGCCCAGTCAGAGTTGGTCACCACCTACGGTCTGGTGGCCTGCTGTGCTGTGCCCCTGGTGACGGCCCAGCATCAGTGTATCGGTATGCTGGCGGGGCTGGATGTAAAGCCAAGAGCCTTTAGCCAGCGCGATGTTGGCTTTTTAGAAATGGCAGCCCGGTGGGGCATGGCAGAGTACGAGCGCACAATGGGGGCGGTATCTGCTCCAGAGCCCCCGTCGAGGACGTGGCAATCCTCCAGCGACAGCATTCGCCTCAAGCTGATTGGCCAGTTGGTTCAGGACTTACGGAACCCCCTGACCACCGTGCTGGGCATGACGACCATGCTCAGCCGCGAAATCTACGGCCCCCTCACCGAGAAGCAACGGGAATACACTGACATTGTGCACCGCAGCAGCCAGGTGCTCATGGCCCAGGTCGATGAAATTGTTGATTTGGGGGCAACTCACCCAGAACTCACCGAACCAGTGCCTACTACCGTTGATATTATGCGGCTGGGGCAACAGGTAAAGACAACCCTGGCCCCCCTGGCCGAGCCCCTGGCCCACAGCCTGGAGCTAACCGTGCAGCCCGGCGAACATCTGTGGGTCTTAGACCAGGGCCTGGTGAAGCAAATTATCTTTCACAGCCTTCACAGTCTGATTGAGACCGCCAGCGAAAACAGCACTATCCGCATGCATGCCGCTCGCAAAGGCCAGCGTTTAGGGTTGATGTTCTGGGTTTCCAATCCCTGGCTGGGGGATGGGCTACCGCCGACGGTGCTGCGTCTGTTGCAAACCTTTGGCGTAGGTTCCCACCCTACGGCTGTGGACAGACGGAATGGTCAGGCTCCAGAGGAATCCCCAGGCCGACTGCTACCCCCCCTCCGCCATGGCTTGGGTCTGGTGCTGAGCCAGGCGTTGACCCAGCACCACGGCGGACAATTGCACCTGCACGGTAATGCCGCTACAGGCTACCGATTGATTATCTATTTGCCCACGCTGAAAACGGCGGGGATACCAGCCACGATGGGGTGATGCAGACACAATTTACACAAATTTAACCTCAACTCTGTCAGACCTTAAGCTAAACCAGACAAAATCACACTCGGTTATTTGTCCCATTTAGTAGTTGGGGCTTCCTGGGCTGTGTCGAGAAATGCCGTCGCTGCGCCCCATGTGTCGATGGAACCAGAACGAATTCTGGTCATTGATGATGAGGACTTAATTCGTGAAACTGTGGCCATGGCACTCACCGATGAAGGCTATCAGGTCTTTGTAGCCGATTCTGGCCAGCAGGCGCTAGAACTGATGTTTCCTGCGGTGGGAGTAGCGGCCCTACGGGTAGATCTGGCCATCGTAGATTTGATGCTGCCGGGGGTAAACGGCCTGGATATTTGCCGCATGATGCGCCACAACCATCTGGATATGCCCATTCTTATCCTCAGCGCCAGGGGATCTGAAATGGATCGGGTAGTAGGGCTTGAGGTCGGGGCTGACGACTATTTGCCTAAGCCCTTTGGCATGCGCGAACTGATTGCCCGCTGTCGAGCGCTGTTGCGGCGGTACCAGTGGGCTACCAACGCCGCCGAAAATCCAGTCCTGACCTTTAAGGATATTGTTTTGTATCAGGACGAATTTAGGGTCACCATCAGAGGGCGGGAAGTGGCCCTATCGCCCAAGGAATTTCGAATTCTTGAGCTATTTATGGGCAACCCCAACCGGGTCTGGTCGCGGGAAGACCTGATTCAGGAAGTTTGGGGCGCTGATTTCATGGGCGATCGCAAAACCGTCGATGTCCACATCCGCTGGCTGCGCGAGAAAATTGAGCCCGATCCAGGCAATCCACAATACGTAATTACCCTGCGGGGGTTTGGCTATCGGTTTGGGTAATGGGGAATGGGTAGATAGATGAGAGGGTGAAGGGGGTTTGCTATATGATCGCTAGGCACTGAGCGTTGATGGGAGGTAGGGTTGTGCGAGAGATTTTCATTAGCTTGGCGGTTCTGGGCGTGTGTTGCCTGGTGCTGGTGGTGGCTCAGTTTACCTCGCCTCAGCCAGAGGCTATGGCTTCTAACCTAGCGGCGGCTGAGGTGGTGGAAGGGTCTACTACGCTGACCGAGGAAGCCATTCAGGTCGCCCAGGCCGCGACTGACCTGACCCCTGAAGCCCCCGCAGAACTGTCTGACGATGTCTTGATCACCACGGATTCAGGCTTGCAGTACGTGGATGTTGTGGAAGGGACAGGGGCCATGCCTCAGACCGGCCAGCGGGTCACCGTCCACTACACCGGCACCCTGGAGGATGGCACCAAGTTTGACAGTTCTCGCGATCGCGGTCGCCCCTTCACCTTTCAAATTGGGGTCGGCCAGGTGATTAAGGGCTGGGATGAGGGAGTTGCCACCATGCGCGTCGGTGGGCAGCGCAAGCTAGTGATTCCGCCTGAGTTGGGCTACGGTTCGCGGGGCGCGGGTGGGGTAATTCCTCCCAACGCTACCCTGTTGTTTGATGTGGAACTGCTCCGGATTGGCTAAATGGCTGGGGTTTGAGGGTCAGTCAGACCCATTATTTTGCTACTGACTTCGAGATCGGCTTTGAGACTGTGGGCGGGCTTAAAGAAGAAGAGAGCTTGCTCGCAGTTAAAGTCTGGAGAGTGGTGACACTCAAAGCCAGAGGCCAGCAACAATGACTCAATAGTGTTTTCAAAGGCGGTCTCAGAAGTCTGTTTTATGACATTCTTTGGAGTTTTTTGCGGAGCTGGACAGTCAAAAGTTTTATTTGGATCCATGCTTATATCTAAGCCGTCAAAG